>DAOTOD010000140.1:0-4486 GCA_035451165.1 Bacteroidales bacterium | reverse complement strand
TCCACAATCTAACCATTCATCTACATAATTTACTTTGAATCGGGCTTGTTTTTTTAACATATTTTGAAGAGCGTCAGTAAGTTGAAATTCTCCTGATTTAATAATATTATTATTAACAAGGTTTTGTAATTCTGTTTTTAGTTGAAAGCTGTTGGTGAAATAATATATTCCAATAATAGCTAAGTTTGATATAGGAGTGTCAGGTTTTTCTATAAATTCAGTAATTATTTCATTTTCATTAATTTTTACTACGCCAAAATCTTTAGGGTTCTTAACTTTTTGGACCCAAATAAAACCATCGAAGTCATTATTTAAATTTACTGGTTTACTGTAAAACAAGGTGTCGGCAAAAGCTATTAATATAGGGCCGTTAAAAGAATCTTTGGCACATAATAGGGCATGAGCCGTACCTAAAGGTTGAGTTTGATAATATATTTTACCTTTAGCATTTACATTTTCGGCTATTTTGATTAAATCATTTTCAAATTTATTTCCCCAATTGCCTACAATAAAAGCTATTTCATTAATATTATTGTTAGTAAAGGTTGCTATTTCTTCAATAAGATGCTGTACAATAGGTTTTCCTGCTATATTTATTAAAGGTTTGGGACTTGTTAAAGTATGAGGGCGCATTCTCTTGCCCAGGCCTGCCATTGGTATTATTATGTTCATTTTAATTTGTCTTTATTTTTATTATTAAGTTTAATTGTACAAATATATTTTATGAAACTTAATATTTTCCTGTATGACCAAAACCGCCTGTGTTTCTGATAGTTTGTGTCAATTTATTAGTTAGTTTCCATTTAATTTTTTTTGATTTTGCAAATACAATTTGTGCTATTCTTTCGCCGTCTTTAAGTATAAAATTTTCGTTTGACAGGTTAATTAAAATTACTTTTATTTCACCTCTGTAGTCAGCATCAATTGTACCGGGGCTATTTAATACTGTTATGCCGTGTTGTGCAGCTAAACCTGAGCGTGGGCGTATCTGGGCTTCGTAGCCTTTAGGTATTTCTATAAATAAACCTGTTGGTATTATAGCTCTTTGTAAAGGAGATATTTTTATATCTTTGTCTATAAAAGCTTTAATATCCATTCCTGATGAGCAAAAGGTTTTATATTCAGGCAAAGGGTGATGAGATTTATTTATTATTTTTATTTTTATCATAATTAAAAATAAAGAGCAAAAATAAATAAAAATACCAGAGGATTTTACTATATATTTTTTAGTTTTAAATAAAATAAAAAAGATTATGTTTATTAGTTTAATAATTCGATACAATTAATTTACTTTGTGTATTTTTTATAAAAGTTAATTCTAAACATAGTAACTATTTGAAAAACAGTAACATAAATAAAAGTTCCACGTGAAACAATTATGATAAGAGTATTAAAAGATTATGATATTATTGTTGTAGGAGGAGGGCATGCTGGTTGTGAAGCTTCGGCTGTAGCTGCCAGAATGGGAATGTCGGTATTATTAATTACTCATAGTTTAATGGATTTAGCTCGATTGTCGTGTAATCCTTCAATGGGAGGAATAGCTAAAGGCCAAATATTGCGAGAGATAGATGCATTGGGAGGATATTCGGGTATTGTAGCCGATAAGACAATGATACAGTTCAGGATGCTAAATAAATCAAAAGGCCCTGCTATGTGGAGCCCAAGAACTCAAAATGATAGAGTGTTGTTCTCTATAGAGTGGCGTAATATTCTTGAAAATATAGCAGGATTAGATTTTTGGCAGGATACTGTAGTTGATATTAAAGTGAAAAATGATAAAGTTTGTGGAGTTATAACAGCAATGGGTTTAGATATAAATGCAAAAGCTGTTATAATTACTACGGGTACTTTTTTGAATGGTAAAATTTTTATAGGAGAACTACAATTTTCAGGAGGCAGAATAGGAGAACTTCCGGCAAAAGATTTAACCGAAAATCTTGTTAAAAAAGGTATTAAATCGGATCGACTTAAAACAGGGACCCCAGTTAGAATAGATGGAAGAAGTATTGATTTTTCAAAAATGGTTGAACAAAAAGGTGATGAAAAACCGGGCCATTTTTCTTTTTTAAATATTCCTTTAATAAATGAACAAAAAAGTTGTTTTATAACTTGGACAAACGAAAAAGTACACGATATACTTAGAACAGGATTTGATAAATCTCCTTTATTTATTGGGCGTATTAAAGGCAAAGGCCCTAGATATTGCCCGTCAATAGAAGATAAAATTTATAGATTTTCGGATAAAAATCAACATCAACTTTTTATAGAACCTGAAGGTAAAAATACTTTTGAATATTATGTTAATGGTTTTTCTTCATCGTTGCCTATAGAAGTACAGTTCGAAGCACTAAAATATATACCTGGACTAGAAAATGCTAAAATTATTCGCCCAGGATATGCTATAGAATATGATTATTTTCCACCATCTCAATTAAATTTTAACCTTGAATCAAAAATAATTGAAAATTTGTTTTTTGCAGGTCAAGTTAATGCTACTACTGGTTATGAAGAGGCTGCGGCACAAGGCTTGATGGCAGGCATTAACGCTGCTTTGAAATTGAAAAATCTTCCTCCTTTCATTCTTAAGAGACATCAGGCTTATATAGGAGTATTAATAGATGACCTTATTACTAAAGAAATAGATGAACCATATAGAATGTTTACTTCAAGAGCGGAATATAGAATTTTGTTGCGTCAAGATAATGCGGACAATAGACTTACTCCTTTAGGTTTTAAATTAGGTATTATACCTGAAGAACGATTTTTAGCTACAAAAGAAAAATATCAAACTATAAATTTATTGATTGACTATGCAGATAAAATAACATTAGAACCGGAAATAGTTAACCCTATATTGACAAATTGTGGTACTTCTCCTGTAATGCAACGTGTTAAAGTTAGCTCTTTAATAGTGCGTCCTCAAGTTAAATTTTATGATTTATGGGATGTTTGTGATGAAATTAAAAATCATGAATTAAGTTATGAATTTTTGAAAGTTATAGAAGAAGCAGAAATTATTATTAAATATAAGAGCTATATAGTAAGAGAACAAGAAATAGCTGACAAACTTTCAAAGTTTGATGAACTGCCATTAAAATCCGATTTTGACTATTATAAACTTAAGTCACTGTCGTACGAAGCAAGAGAAAAATTATCAAAAATAAAACCTGCTACTATAGGTCAAGCTGCACGAATTAGTGGAGTATCGCCTGCAGATATTTCGATACTTTTATTGTATCTCGGCAGATAATGTTTCACGTGAAACAAATTAAAAAATGTATTTTAAAAATTTATTTGCATAAATAATGAAAAAAATAGAAAATTGTCCAATATGTGGTAATACATATTTTTTAGATTTTATTAAAGTTAAAGATTTCTTTCTTAGTAATGAAGAGTTTACAATTCAAGAATGTAAACAATGTCAGTTTAGATTTGTAAACCCACAACCTGAAACGGAAGATTTACAAAGTTATTATAAATCACAAGAATATATTTCGCATTCTAATACAAAAAAAGGATTAATAAATAAAATTTACCATATAGCTAGAATTTATAATCTTGCTAAAAAATATAAATATATTCGAAAATACAAAAAAAATGGAACTTTACTCGATATAGGATGTGGTACAGGAGAATTTTTAAGATATTGTAAAAATAAACATTGGAATGTACTAGGCATAGAACCTGATGAAAATGCACGACAGTTTGCACAAGATGTATACAATTTAAATGTAAAACCTTATAAAGATTTATTACTTATTGAAGACCATAGTTTTGATGTGATAACTATGTGGCATGTACTCGAACATGTTCAAAATGTAAATGAATATTTATTAGAAATTAAAAGGCTAATTAAACATGACGGATTAGTTTTTATTGCTCTACCTAATCATCTTTCTTATGATGCTCAAAAATATCAACAATATTGGGCTGCTTGGGATGTACCTCGCCATTTGTACCATTTTACACCTATTTCTTTTAAAAAATTAATACAAAAATATAATTTTACTATAACTCAAATTATACCTATGAAAATAGATTCATATTATGTATCTTTACTTAGTGAAAAATATAAACATGGGAAAGTAAAATATTTTTCTGCTTTCTTTAATGGTATGAAATCAAATTGTAAAGCTAAAGAAAACAGTAATTATTCGAGCTTGATATATATACTAAAAAATGACTTAAAATAAGCCTTTTTAAGAAAGGATTTTGTTAAAGTTAATGTTTTTATCATCTTTTTATATGAAAAACAGTTTAAAGCCATATTTTTAGTTTTTATATAATTTTATCTGCTTTCTTAAAAAATTTATGTATAAAAAATTTTTTAATAAAAATCTTTATAAACTTTTATCACTGTTATTATTAGCAGTTGTTGTATATTTTATAGCAATATTTTCTGAAAAATATTTTGAAAAAAAAATAAATCCTTATATACCAGAATTTGAAAAGCAACTTCATAAATTAGAAATAGAAACAGAAA
>DAOTOD010000139.1:0-4509 GCA_035451165.1 Bacteroidales bacterium | reverse complement strand
TGAAAGGGTTTTACCAGGAGCCGATAGAATGTATCCTGATACAGACTCACCCCCTATACCATTACAAAATTCATATATAGAAAATCTTAAAAAAAACTTACCTGACGAAGTAATTCAAAGATACCATAAACTTAAAGAATGGAGAGTACCTGAAAATACCTATAATTACATATTTTCTAAAAATCTATTTCCTATCATTACAAAAATTACTAATGAATTATCATTTAACCCACGTTTTATAGGTAATTTTTTGGGGCATACTCTCAAATTTATCGAAGGGCATTACAAAAAAGGTAAAGATTTTGACTATAATATAATATTTAATCTTTTTAAATATATAAAAGAAAATAATCTTAATCCTTTAATAGCCCGTAAAATGCTACCAATAATTTATGAACATCCTCAAATGGACTTTGACTCGGTAATGACAACTATAAAATTTAAAATAATAGATAAACAAGAAATAATAAACAAAATTCCTTATCTAAAAGAAAAATTTTCGAAAATAGCTAAGACTATAAATCACAAAAACGAAAAAAATTGGATAATGGGACACCTTCGCGAAATAGCAATAGGAAACATAGATTTAAAAGAGCTTTCAGAAAAAATTTAATATCAAGTAATTATGAGTAATGACATTTTCCAAGGATACAAAGGCAGTGCTCTTGAAACATTAAAAAAATTTAACGTACGTGTCTGGGGACAAGCTAAAGTTGAAACTACAAGAGGTTTTTTTAATGGAACAATACTACCAAGAGCAGAAAATGATGATGATCAACACATAGTGATGAAAATACCAACCGGTTATAACGTAGGTATTGACATATCGACAATTATAAAAATGGAAGAGATTGGCTATAAAAAAGCCGTTTATAAAATACCAGAAAAAGAATTCCCATTCACACCCAATTTACCTAAAGTAAAATTATTTGGTACAGGAGGTACTATTGCTTCACGCTTAGATTATAGAACAGGAGCTGTAATACCTGCTTTCTCACCAGGTGAATTGTATGGAGCTGTACCTGAATTAGCTGAAATATGTAATCTTACAACCGAAAAAGTTTTTGCCGTATTTAGTGAAAATATGGGACCTGAGCAATATAAAAAATTAGCTATAGCCATAGGAAAAGAAATTGAGAACGGGATAGACGGCATTGTAATAGGGCATGGCACTGATACTCTTCACCATACTGGCGCAGCCCTGACTTTTATGGTACAAGACCCACCTGTACCTATAGTATTAGTGGGGTCTCAACGCTCTTCTGATCGCCCAAGCTCCGATGCAGCACTTAATCTTATGCATGCTATGAAAGCTGCCGGACATTCTGATATAGCTGAAGTAATGGTATGTATGTTTGGCCCTACTTCCGATGAATATGGCTTACTTCATAAAGGTACCAGAGTAAGAAAAATGCATTCTTCATATCGTTCTACTTTCCGCACTATAGGCGATGTACCAATAGCTATGGTTAACAAAAAAGAAATAATACCAATAAAAAAAGACTATAAACACCGACGTAAAGATAAAAACGTAAAAATATTACCTTACTTCGAAGAAAAAGTTACTATGCTATACTATTACCTAGGTATTCAACCCGATATCGTAGATGCTTTAGTAGATTTAGGATATAAAGGTATAGTAATAGTTGGAACAGGCTTAGGACACGTTAATAAGCCCCTATACCCAGCTATTAAAAGAGCTACAGAAAAAGGAGTAGCTATTTATATGACACTACAAACAATATGGGGCTATGTTAATATGTTCGTTTACGATACTGGTAGAGATTTAATGGCTCTGGGAGTAGTACCTGCAGGCAACATGTTGCCCGAAGTAGCTTTCATAAAACTAGGCTGGGCACTAGGGCAAACTAATGATTTACATAAAGTTAAAGAACTTATGCTCACACCTATTAACGACGAAATTACTTTGCGCGAACCATATAATGGTTATTTAGTATATCAAGGTGGAATACCTGAAGTTGAAGAATTTATACAAAAAGTACATAAGTAATCCTTTATTTTTATTATAAAAAATTTAACTTTGTTTTTAATATTTTAATCTTATTAATTAATCTTGTAAGTTATGAAATATTTTTTGTCTTTAATATTAGTGTATTCCTTTTCAAGTATTTTGTGTACTGTAAAAACTCAAAACTATAATTGCACCGACACCATAAGAATAATGCAATATAATCTTTTGTATTATGGCACAAATTATGACGATTGTAATCAAACTACTAACCCTGTTGAACAAAAAGAACAATACTTAAGAACTATAGTAAACTATTACAAACCTGATATTTTATCCTGTAATGAACTAGGTAAAAATGAAGCTGTTAGTAATAGATTACTCGATTCTGTTTTTAATTACAATGACTCTTCCATTTATGCTAAAGCTAATATTAGTAATGTAAGTAACTCTAACATTATTAACATGCTCTTCTATAATACAAATAAACTTGGCCTATTATCACAAACATCAATAAAAACTGATTATAGAGATATAACTATACATAAATTATATTATAAAACAAACAATTATTGTTGGAATAATGACACCGCCTTTATTCATTGCATTTCTGTTCACTTAAAAGCAGGCAATACAGAAGCTGCTGCAAGAAAAGTTATGGTCGATTCTCTTATAAAATATTTAAATTATTTATCCAAAGTTCCAGAAAACATGATACTTATAGGAGATTTGAACGTTTATGGAGCTTCGGAGCCAGCATTCCAAGCCCTTATAAATAATACTAATCTTAACATAAGATTTTATGATCCTGTAAACCAAATTGGGGAATGGCATGATAATATAAATTATAAGTACTATCACACTCAATCAACTAGAACATCAGGGAATGGCTGCTATACCACAGGTGGTTTCGATGATAGATTTGATTTTATCCTAACTTCATCTGATATTTTAAATGGACCTTATAAATATGTAAAATATATACCTAATTCTTACAAAATTCCTGGGCAAGATGGTCAAAGATTTAAAAAATCCCTTATTAACCCAGCAAATTATAGTGCTCCTAGTAATATAATAACTGCTATGTACGAATTATCGGATCATCTGCCTGTATTTCTTGATTTATTAGTTGCACCCAACGTCGGAATACTTAACTATACTAATAACAATTCAATTAACTTAATCACTCCCAATCCTATAAAAAATAATGAACATATTAAATTACAAATCAATGCAGATGGAAACTCAAAAGCTATAATTCAATTATTTAATATAACTGGCAACAAATTATTAGAATACAATGTAAATATCAACAAAGGCAACCAAATTGTAGATATAATTTATGAAAAACTAACACAAGGTATATATTTGCTAAAATTTATTGATACCAATAATTTATTCTCTCAAACGATTAAAATAATAATTATATAAATATATAAAAAAACTATTTATATAATTAAATTATTATTTTAATCTTCTAACATATTAAATTTGCTCAATTTAATGATTATAAAAAATATTTTCAAAAGTATTATTGTATTTTATAAAAAAACTTTTACATTTGCAAGCCACAAAAAATATTTTGGGCGCTTAGCTCAGTTGGTTCAGAGCACCTGCCTTACAAGCAGGGGGTCAATGGTTCGACTCCATTAGCGCCCACCACACTAAGTTTAACTTCAAACAAGGATACATCCAAAAAATATGTGTTATGACTTACCCTAAAGAGATAGCACATAGCTAAGGCTTTCAAGCAAATTCTTAATTATTAATAATAAATTTATTTTATATTCTTATTATAAATAAAAATATGTACTTATTCTTAAAAATTTCTTTTTAAGAATACACATATTCAGTGAAAAAAGCAATGAAAATAAATAAACCTCAAGGAAATATTAGTTTAAATCCCTTTCCATGAACATTTAATAATTTTACAGAAGGGTCTTTTTGAAGATATTTACGTAATTTTGTAATATATACATCCATACTACGGGCATTAAAATAACTGTCATCTTTCCATATCTTTGTTAATGCTTCACCCCTAAACAATATTTGATTTTTTTTATCACATAATAATTTTAATAAATCCGATTCTTTTGAAGTAAGCTTAAGTGTATCTCCTTGATAAGAAAGAGTTTGACTATTATAATCAAAAGCATATTCTCCTATATTTATAATGTTAGAACTATTCGACAATTTTTCTGTACCTATAGTTCGTCTTAAAATAGCTTTAATTCTAGCTAGTAACTCTTCTAACAAAAAAGGTTTTATTATATAATCATCTCCTCCTATTTCAAATCCTTTTATTATATCTTCACTTTGAGAGCGAGCAGTGATAAAAAGAATTGGGATAATAGTATTTTGCTGTCTTATTTCTTTAGCCAAAGTAAAACCATCTTTATCAGGCATCATAATATCTAAAATACAAATATCAAAAGATTCAGATATAAAATAATTATAAGCCATCACCCCGTTAGTAGCTAAAGTTACTTCAAATCCTTTAGCTATTAAATAAGTTTTTATAATCTGTCCTAAATTATTGT
>DAOTOD010000138.1:0-4512 GCA_035451165.1 Bacteroidales bacterium | reverse complement strand
GACTTAACTGCTGAACAACCCAGCAAAACTTTCTTAAAAAGTATAAGAAATTTATGGTTTGCTTATTTCATTATAACAATAATTATCGCTATAGCCTATAAACTAGGAGGAATGAATATCTTTGATGCCATCTGCCATGCTTTTACAACAATCTCAACAGGAGGTTTCTCAACTCATAATAATAATATAGCTTTTTTTAATCCTAAATTGCAATATATTATAATAATTTGTATGCTAATATCGGGCGCTAACTTTCCTTTAATAGTTAAAGCTTTAACAGGCAAGCCTTTGCATTTATTTAAAAGTCAGGAACTTAGATATTATATATTATTAATAATTTTTATCTCAGGAATAATTGCTGCTTCACTTATAATATTTTTAAACGAAAATATTGAAGTTGCAATACGTACTTCTCTTTTTCAAGTAATTTCTTTTATTTCTACTACAGGATATATTGTAACTGATTATACTCTTTGGTTACCTCCTCTTTGGTTTATATTATTTTTATTAATACTAACAGGTAGCTGCTCAGGCTCGTCAGGCGGAGGTTTAAAAGTTATGAGACAGTTAATAATGATTAAAAGTACCTTAAATTATATAAAAAATGCTATTAATCCACACGCTGTGTACATTGTAAAAATCGATAATAAAATAATTAATGAAGATATAATACATAATACTCTTGCTTATTATTTTATATATTTGATGATATTTGTAGTGGGTTCATTTTTTATATCGTTGATAGGAATGGATTTTAAAACTTCTATTGGCGTAGCTGCTTCAGCTATAGGTAACATAGGCCCTGGTATTGGTTATGCTGGCCCATATCCTTTTTACGACACTTTTCCTGTTATAGGTAAATTGTTAGTTATTGGCTTGATGCTAATAGGTCGCCTTGAATTTTTTTCAATATTAATACTTTTCTCTTCTAGTTTTTGGAAAAAGTAAATTAAATTAATGCAAGCACAAAAACTAAATATAAGAATTATAATAAAAATAATTGGAATAATCCTAATTATAGAAGGATTATTTATGTTATCATGCCTGCCAGTATCATGGTATTTCAAAAGCACCGACTTTAGAGCTTTATTAATTTCCGGAATAATTACTCTTGTACCAGGAATTATCATAATATTATTTACCCAAAATATTAACCAAAAAGAAGCTTCAAAAAAAGATGGCTATTTAATTGTGGTTTTAACATGGCTTACAATGTCTATTTTTGGCACACTACCTTTTTTATTAAGTGGAAGTATCATAAATTTTACAGATGCTTTTTTCGAAACAATATCAGGTTTTTCTACTACCGGCGCTTCTATATTAACTAATATTGAAGTTATACCTAAAGGTGTATTATTCTGGAGGTCATTAACTCAATGGATAGGTGGTATGGGAATTATTGTTTTTACAGTAGCGTTATTGCCTTTATTTGGTTTTGGAGGAATGAACTTATTGCAAGCTGAAGCACCAGGAATTACAAAAGATAAAATACATCCACGAGTAGCAGCAACTGCTAGAAGATTATGGAGTATCTATTTTACATTTACTATATTAGAAATAATTTTACTAATGCTTGGTGATATGAACTGGTATGAAGCTGTTTGCCATGCATTTACCACTATGTCAACCGGTGGATTCTCACCAAAAAATTCTTGCATAGCAGATTACTCTCCTTATATACAATACATAATAATTATATTTATGATTTGTGGAAGTACAAGCTTCCCTCTTGTTTACTTCTTTATTAAACGACAGTTCATAAAAGTTTTTAAAAATGAAGAATTTTTATTTTATATAAGTGTTATAATATTGTCTTCTTTATTTATAGCAATTGGATTATATACCTACTCAAACCTTGATATAGAAAAATCAATACGAAATGCTTTGTTTCAAGTAACTAGTATAATATCTACTACAGGCTTCGTAAATACAGACTATATGCAATGGCCATCTTTTTTGTGGTTTTTTTTATTTTTGTTAATGTTTCTCGGCGGAATGACAGGTTCTACTTCTGGAGGTCTAAAAATGATGAGACACTTATTGTTATTTAAAAATGTTAGAAATCAATTTGCAAAACTTATACATCCTAATGCTGTTGTTAATATTAAATTTTGCGATAAAACAGTCAATAGAGACGTTATTACTAATATACTTTCATTATTTATGATATATATGGTAGCATTTGCTATAGGGGTGCTTATTTTAGTAACCTTTAATCTCCCACTACCTGACTCCTGTGGTTCAGTTATTACATGCATGGACGGCATAGGACCTGGGTTAGGTTCAACTGGGGCTGTGGGCAATTACGCCCATTTACATCCTGTAAGTAAATGGACATTATCAACCCTAATGTTATTAGGAAGACTTGAATTTTTATCTGTAATTATAATCTTTTCACCACACTTCTGGAAAAAATAATTATAATAAACTTTATACTCATGGTAAAAATCTCTGCTGTTGTTATTACATATAATGAAGAAAAAAACATTGCACGTTGTCTTGAATCACTAAAAAAGGTAGCTGATGATATTGTAGTAATAGACTCCTATTCTACTGATAAAACTAAAGAGATTTGCCTTTCCTATGGGGTAAGATTTGAAGAACATATGTTTATTGGACACATAGAACAAAAAAATTATGGTATTACTCGAACAATATACCCTTATGTATTATCATTAGATGCCGATGAAGAATTATCACCACAGCTTATTAATTCTATTCTAAAAGTTAAAAATAATTGGACAGCCGATGGATATACAATGAATCGTCTAACAAATTATTGCGGGAAATGGATACATTTCAGTGGCTGGTACCCAGATACTAAACTAAGACTTTGGGATAGTAGAAAAGGACATTGGGGAGGTATTAATCCCCACGATTGTTTTATAATGGGAAAAAATGTTAAAATACTACATCTAAAAGGAAATTTATTACACTATTCATATTCATCAATTGATGATCATCTAAAGCAAGTTAGTTATTTCACAAATATATCAGCTAATCAATACTTTAAACAGAACAAAAAAAATAATATTATGTTAAAGCTTTTTATAGCACCTATATTTAAATTTATAAAACATTATATCTTAAAATTGGGATTTTTGGATGGTTATTATGGTTATGTTATATCAAAAATATCTTCTTATGCAGTTTTTATAAAATATGCTAAAATTAGAGAATTAAAAAAAAATGCAAAAAGACTTACATAAAATCATAATAAGTCGTACAGACGGCATTGGAGATGTAATTTTAACTTTACCTATTATAAGTATTATAAAAAAATATTATCCTAATGTTATTATTACTTTTCTAACTAAAATATATACTAAACCTATAATTGAATGTTGTAAAAATATTGATGAAATTATAATATGGCAGCCAGAAATTACTGAAAAAGAACAAATTAATTTACTAAAAAATACAAAAGCTAGCGCTATTATACACGTATTTCCTAGCAAACAAATTGCAAAAGCTGCATATAAAGCAAATATTCCTATTAGGATCGGATCTTCCCATAGATGGTTTCATTTATTTACTTGTAACAAACTTGTTCACTTTACAAGGAAACGCTCTTCTTTACACGAAGCCCAATTAAACATGAAATTACTTAAACCACTATACATAAATACAATACTAGAATTAAAAAATATACCTCAACTTTATAGTTTAAAAGTAAAAAATACTTTAACACCAAGCTTAAAATCATTACTATCAAAAAATTTATTCAACCTTATACTACATCCTAAAACTAAAGGTAGTGCAAGAGAATGGGGAATAGAAAACTATAAAGAATTAATAAAATTATTACCTGCTAATAAATATAAAATTTTTATCACAGGCACTAAAGAAGAACAAAATGAAATTATGCCTTTATTAGAAAATACTCATGAAAATGTTATTGACTTAACAGGTAAAATAACACTTTCAGAGTTAATAAGTTTCATTAATGAAGCCGACGGGATAATAGCTTGTAGTACAGGGCCATTACACATAGCTGCCGCTCTTAATAAAGTAGCTATAGGCATTTTTCCTCCTATTAAACCAATGCATCCCGGTCGATGGGCTCCTATAGGCGATAAAGCTCAAGTAATATATAAAAACATTAAATGTTCTAAATGTCGCAAATCAAAAATATGTGAATGCATAACAACTATTAAACCTCAAGATGTTATTAATTTATTAGAAAAAACTATAAATAGCTAATCACGTTTTACAAAAAGATATTGGCTAATAATCAACAATATCAGAGTAAAAGAAATACTCAACAAGGCTCTAAAGAGAGTATAAATCATTTCAGAAAATTTAAAAACTTCTATAAAAAACAAACTTACATGATGAATAGATACCATTATCAAAGCATAAGAAAAAAACCATCTAAAACCTAAATCTTTAATAATTGGACGAATACCGGGCTCATAGTCCCTACGTGCTGAAACAACTTTTAAAATAGTAGGGCGGGAAAAAGCCATTAATGTAGTAGCAGCAGCATGAGCCCCCCCTGTATCTAAAAAA
>DAOTOD010000137.1:0-4523 GCA_035451165.1 Bacteroidales bacterium | reverse complement strand
CTATATAAGTATTAATTTGAGATGAGTGATAAAGAGCAATTTTACTTTCAATGTTATTTGTTATTAAAGAGGTTCCAAAGCCAAGTTTAATAAAATCTATAATATTAGAAGCAGTTGTGATAAGGTCAGTAGCTTGATTAATACCCAGTCCCTTATCCATAACCATTGTTATACCATTTTTTCGTGGTTTTATGCTTCTTTCAGGTAATAAAGGGATATTGTAATTCATAATTTATTATATGTATTTTGCATTATTTTTATAAGTTTTAATATATCTTTATTATTTTTCATATTTGGCATATATTCAAAAAACATTTTTAGATTATAATAGTCTATTTTCATAGCTTGAAATAGAGTTAACATTCCTTCAGCATTATCGCCATTAGTTATTTTGCAAGCAGCCATTCTGTATAAAAGATAACTATTATTAGGGTTTATTTTTATAGCTTTTTCGAGTATTTTTATAGCTTCTTTAGTAGTTTTATATTCTTCCATTGCGTCAGCGTAATCTATCCATATATTATAGTTTTGAGGATCAATTTGTATAGCTTTTTCATAATATTTAAAGGCCATTTTATATTTTTTTAGTGCAATATAAGCTTCGGCTATTGTATTTATAATATATGGGTCATCAGGTATGATATTATAAGCTTTTTTCATATATTTTAAAGCTACATTAGGTTCATCGTGGTTAATATAAAAAATTCCAATATTAATCCATGCTTCAGCAAAGTAAGGCTCTATGGTTATAGCTTTTTTGAAAAATGATAAAGATTTTTTAGGTTGATTAAGATTTTCGTAGCATTCACCTATTGAGTTATATAGATATGGATTATCTTTGTCGAGCTTTAGTAATTCTTTGTATGTTATTAAAGCATCCTTATAATTTTCTAAGAATTCAAAAGCTTGAGCTTTGCTATAGTACGAGGCTATATAATATTCAGGATTTATAGCAATAGCGTAATCAAAAGCTTCGATAGCTTCATTAAACTGTCCAGTTTTTATATATATATTACCAAGGCAATGCCATGCAGTTGGAGAAAAAGGGTGTTTATCGAGAAATTTGCTTAGAAAATTAATAGCTTTATATAAAGATACAGTATCATTACAGATAAAATCGATTTGAAAAATAGCTGTTTCATTTTCAGGATTTATTTCAAGAGCAGTGATTAAGTGCTGCATAGCTTTATTAGTATTTCCCATTAAATTATATTCAGTAGCGATATTGATATGCAAATCATCCACGTCGACATCCTTACCTATTTTTATAGCCTTATTATATTCTTTGATAGCTTTATCATGATGTCCTAAACAACTAAAAATAGATCCTTTAGCTGTAAAAATTTCTGGATTTTCAGGTTCAATATTTTCTATATTTTTTAGTATTTCTAATGCTTGTTTTTCTTTATTTAAATAAGCATATAATTTAGCTTTTTTGAGCAGGATATTAATAGAATTAGGATATTGTTTTAGTGCAAGTTGTACAGCTTGTTCACTTTCGGTAAAATTAAAATTGTATAAAAAATAATCTATAATAATCTCAAATTCTTCTACATCAAAAAAATCATTAGCATTAGTAGCTAACATTTTATTAAATCGTTTGACAAGAAGAATAATTGTATTTTGCCATTCATTGTTTTCTTGGTCCCAATTATTCATTTTAATATTTATTTATAAAATTTTTACAAATTTATGCAAAAAAATTACTACCCTCATTATATTTTCTTTGAAAAATATAATAAACTGATTATAATAAAGTTATTTTACAGAAAAGAAAAAATAAAAGCGATTGTTCAATGGCTTTTATACTTAAGAATTTTCTTCTGTATGAGTTTTTTCTTTATGTATGAGTAAATATACAATAGGTAAAATTCCTATTGTATTAAAAATGGCTATGCATATAAACCAAGCTAATTGTTTATTACGTGCTGATTTCCACATAGCAATTAGTTTCCAAACCCCATCCCATATAGACAAAATAATTAATAAATAGATAAACCATGCAGGTTTATCTGACATACATTGTTGAATATTTCCCATTTTTATATAATTTAAAATAAATGTATCAAAATTAATAATAAAATATTACATATAAAAAAGTTGTATAAATTATTTTTTACTTGAAAATTTTAAAGTTAATAATATTTAACAAAAATTATTTAATTAATAATGGTTAATATTTTTGCTTTATTAAATTTGCAATAGATTATTGTAGTTTGTTTAATTCAATATAATTTATAATGTCTTTAATTCGTTCAATATCAGGTATAAGGGGAACTATAGGGGGTAAACAAGGAGAAGCTCTTACACCTTATGATATTATTAAATTTACTTCGGCTTTTGTAGAATTTTTAAGAAATGTAGAAAAAAAAGAGAAGTTAAAAATTGTTATTGGGCGAGATGCTCGAAATTCGGGTGTAATGGTATCACATTTAGTGACTGGGACTTTATTATCTTTAGGAGTAGATATTGTTGATTTAAATTTGAGTACTACGCCTACTGTTGAAATAGCTGTTGTTGAAGAAAATGCTGATGGAGGTATTATAATTACGGCTAGTCATAATCCTAAAAATTGGAATGCTTTAAAATTATTAAATAATAAAGGAGAATTTATTTCTGCAGAAGAAGGTTCGATGCTTTTAGATATAGCTGATAAAGGAGTTTTTATATTTAATGAAGTCGATAAACTAGGAAGCTACACACAGAATATTAATTATATTAATAAACATATAGAAAAAATACTTAAATTACCATTAATTAACAAAAAAGCTATAGAAAAGTCGAATTTTAAAATAGCTGTTGATGCGGTGAATTCTACAGGAGGTGTTTCTGTTATTCCTTTACTTAAAGCACTTGGTGTAAATCAAATTTATCCTCTTTTTTGTGAACCTACTGGTATTTTTCCTCATAATCCAGAACCTTTGCCTGAAAATTTAAATGAAATTGCTGATTTTGTTGTTAGAAAAAAAGCTGATTTAGGCTTTGTTGTTGACCCTGATGTTGATAGGTTAGCTATAGTTTGTGAAAATGGCGATATGTTTGGTGAAGAGTATACTCTTGTATCGATAGCAGATTATGTATTAAGTCATAAAAAAGGAAATACGGTTTCAAACCTTTCATCGACAAGAGCTTTAAGAGATATTACATTAAAACATGGTTGTGAATATTTTGAATCTGCTGTAGGTGAAGTTAATGTCGTAAAGAAGATGAAAGAAGTTAATGCTGTGATAGGTGGTGAAGGTAATGGAGGAGTAATATATCCTGAATTACATTATGGAAGAGATGCTTTAATAGGTATAGCCTTGTTTTTAAGTCATTTAGCAACTTCTAAATTGTTGTGTTCTCATTTACGTGAAAAGTATCCTGATTATTTTATTTCAAAAAACAAAATAGAATTAACATCAAACATAAATATAACTGATATTTTTGATAAATTAAAAAATAAATACAAGAATAATCAAATAAATAATATTGATGGCATAAAGATAATTTTTGATAAAGAGTGGGTACATCTTAGACGTTCTAACACTGAAATGATAATAAGAATTTATGCTGAGAGTGATTCTATTAATAAAGCAGAGCATTTAGCGAAGAAAATCATTGAGGACATTAAAGAAATAATAAGAAATCAGGTATTAAAAAATCTTGAAAACAATTAGTTATTAAAAATAAATGATTAGTAGGGCAATTAATAAATTAAATAGGCTATGGACAGATATTAGTTTTGCATTTGGTATTTTGCGACCAGAAGGGCAAGGTAAGAGAATAATTATGTATCATGGCATTGATAAAAAAGGATGTAAAGCTTTTAATTTACGTTATGTAAGCATAGCAGATTTTGAGAGACAAATAGCTTTTTATAAAAAGAATTTTAATATTTTAACTATTCATGATTATTTTCAAAAAAAAATTATAAAAAATAAAATTAATATTGCTATTACTTTTGATGATGGAATGTATAATAATTTTAAGTATGCATTACCTATTTTAGAAAAGTATAAAGTTCCTGCTACATTTTTGGTAACGGGTTTAAATGAAGTAGGGTATAGGTTTATTTGGTCTGATTTTATTGATATTGCTGAAAAATTAGTGACCAAGGATATTATAATCGATAATATTAATTATGTAAAGAAAGGTAAAAATTGGTATGATTTGTATTCAAATAAATCATTAAAGGATATAATTAAAGACAAAGGTACATTTGAATTTAAGCAAAAAGTAATTAGAGAAATAGAAAAGATAATACCTAAATTTTGGGAAGATGAAAAATATTTTGATTACTGGAAATTAATGAGTGATGAAAATATTTACATTGCTTCAAAATCGAAATATATAACTATAGGGTCACATGGTTATTATCATAATAATTTGGGTAATATTGTATTAGAAGATGTAAAAGATGAATTAGAAAAATCTAAAAGGTATATAGAAAATATAACACAAAAGACTTGCGACGTGTTAGGATATCCTGATGGTTCTTACACAAGAGAGGTAATAGATGTTGCAGAATCATTAGGATTTAA
>DAOTOD010000136.1:0-4524 GCA_035451165.1 Bacteroidales bacterium | reverse complement strand
TCAAATGATAAAGCCCAATTCAAATCTTCGCCAAGCTGTTCTTTCCATTCTTCTTGTCGTGATTTTTTTTGGTTTTTGTAATAATTAATTAAATCCTCTTTAAGTACCTGTATTGACCCATTGTCTCCAAATTTTTTTATCCTTCCATATTGAATAAGATAGGATATGTTTGACGTAGTAACGTTCTTATGTAAATATTCACTTGCCCATTTACTTGCTTCTTTAATGGATAATACTTCAGACATTTTAATAATTCTTTTTTTTTAATAAGTATTTAAATTTCTTTTCAGCTACTTTAAGTGCTTTAACTCCCAAGTATTCGTCTTTAATTTCGTAGAGAATTTTTTCGCTCAAATATTGAATAAGCAAGGATTCTTGATCGAGTTCAAGTATGTCAGTCAACTTAATAATTTGGTTTCGTGTAGCTCTTCTCTCGCCACGTTCAATTTTACTTAGTATAGCAGTATCAATGTCGAGTTTAGCAGCAATATGTCTCAATAACAGACCTTTTTTTTCTCTTTTTTCTCTGATTATTTTTCCGGTAGTTTTCAATTTGACAATATTTACTTGACAATATTTGTCAAGTATAAAGCTTTTGTTTCAAAAATGAACTATTAAAACTTAAAACTTTTCAACAATCAAATGATCCTTTTTTAAAGGGTGGAAAGTGTGTACTTGGTTGTGTTGGCATGACAACTGTTTTTTTACAAAGTGAAGGATCTTATTGTTTTTCGGGGTTTGCAAATGTGCAGTTTTATGTGTAGTAAGTTTTCATTTTTCTTTGTCTTTATGCAGCAAAATTTCTTTGGCATTTTGCCGTCTGTTTTATTACAATGAACTCTAACTATATATTATATTATTTTGAATATTCAAAAATTCTACTTATAATATTTGTTTTTAACAAATAACACTTCTAATAAATTTAAGTTTTTCGCTTATTTTGTATATTTTATTAAAAGATATCAGAATTTGTTGATAGTTAGGCAATGAAGTTACTATTTTTACAATCTCCTATTTTTTAAAGATTTTTTTAGTTAAAGTAGTATTTTTTGTTGAAATTTCAATTAAATATAGCCCAGAGCTGCAAGATGAAATATCAACTAATAAAGCTTTGGGAGTTAAAGCATCTATTTTTACACTTTTAATTTCTTTCCCTGTAATATCAAGTATTTTGATAGTAGAAGTTTCTGCATTCCCTTTAGAAAAAGTAATAGTAAAATTACCATAACTTGGATTAGGGAATACTATAATATCGGGAGAAAAATTATGATTATCATTAATATTTACCGAAATACCTGTCCATTTAAATATGCCATTACTAAATTGGTCATTATTAAACCCGCCAGAATAGCCAGTGGCATTATCTAAAAATGCAACCGCAGTGTGTTGGATTAAAGTGTCGATAGTAACCCATGTATTACCATCATCTAAACTGTAAGAAGATCCATAAGCAGCATTAATATTTGCCCCAGTAGATACATAATAACCTATGTTTCCAGAAGCATAAGCAATACCGTTACTATATAAAGGACCAGTATAATTGACAGATGTCCATACAGTGCCGCCATCAGTAGTGCGTTTTAGTGTAGGAGCTGAATTATTCGAAGGCACATAAATTGCCAAGCCGTTTAAATGATCTTTAAATACCAGTCTTGAAACTTCTGATAGCCCAGTAGTGGCAACGGTCCAATTAAGTCCTCTGTCAGTTGACCTATAAACTCGGCCTTTATTAGTACCAAACCATATAGTATCACCGATTACATCATAAGTATTTCCTCCATTGTATCCATATTCACCTGTAATAATAGCAGGTATATTAGCTGATGGTGTACGTACCCAGTTTGTGCCGCCATCAGTAGTAGTGTAAATCTCCATATAGCCACCATTAGGGTCACCTAAACATATACCATTATTTGCATCCCAAAAATATATTATATTGGGAAATGCAGCAGAACCTGAAAATAAAGCAGTTGGTTGATTTACCCAAGTAGCACCTCCATCAACAGTTTTAAAAACAGCTTGCCCACCAGAAGTATTACCCCAAAAAAGAGCATAAGCAATTAAATCACTAACGGCAAAGAGTTCAGAACATTCGAGACCCGCAGCAGGTGTTACTGTTCCTGCTTGCCATAATCCTCCTCCGTTAATAGTTCTTGTAAAATCTTGAACTTTATCCCCTAATCCAGAACCATCATAAGCAGATGCCCAAGCAATGTTTTGATCCACAATCGAAATATTCCATATGCCCCTTGAAGCTGTTGGAAATCCAGATGCTTGTTGAATCCATTGAGCTAAGAGCCCATTACTAAAAATGATTATTACACAAAAGAAAAATAATATTTTTTTCATAATTATGTATGTTTTTTAATATTTTGAGCTAATATAATAAAAATATTGTAAAAAAATATTTGATTTATAAAAAATAATTGAAAGGTTAAATTATTAGTTTTTAAAAAACCTTTTAATTTTGACAATTATTTATAATTGTCTTTTTTAAAATTTTATGAATGAAAAGTATTGAAGAATTAGAAAAAATTGCTTGTGCGGTTAGGAGAGATGTAATTCGTATGATACATAATGCTGGCTCTGGTCATCCTGGAGGTTCTTTAGGTTGCGCTGATTTTTTTGTTGCTTTGTACTTTAATGTTATGAAGCATAATCCACATATGTTTAGACTAGATGGGCAGGGGGAAGATATGTTTTTCTTGTCTAATGGTCATATTGCGCCTGTGTGGTATAGCGTATTAGCTCGTACGGGCTATTTCCCTATTAAGGAATTAGCTACTTTAAGAAAGCTTAATTCACGTTTACAAGGTCATCCTTCTGTAGCTGAGGGTTTACCAGGTATAAGAATAGCATCAGGTTCTTTGGGGCAAGGACTTTCATGCGCTTTAGGAGCTGCTTTATCAAAAAAAATAGATAATGATACTAATATAATATATTGTCTAATGGGAGATGGGGAATTACAAGAAGGGCAAATATGGGAAGCAGCTATGTTTGCTGCTGCTCATAAAATTGATAATATTATTGGAATAATAGATTATAATGGGAAGCAAATAGATGGTAATGTTGAAGATGTTATTTCATTAGGTGATTTAAAATTAAAATGGATAGCTTTTGGTTGGGAAGTATTAGAAATGAATGGAAATAATATCAAAGAAGTTATTGATGTTTTGAATAAAGCTAAATTTTTATTACATAAAAGTAAACCTATTATTATAATTATGAAAACTATTATGGGTAAAGGAGTTGATTTTATGGAGAATTCATATAAATGGCATGGTGTACCTCCTAATGATGGGCAATTGGAGATGGCTTTAAAACAACTTACTTTTTATGAGGATGATTTTTAATAGTAATATTTTATAAGATAATGCCTAAATTATTTCGATATATTTTGATAACTATAATTATTGTTTTTATAGCAATTAATAGTTCGTATACCCAGCAAGTTACTGTTACTGAAAAAGAGCCACCTACACCTACTACCAGAATCATTTTTATATTTGATGCTTCGTTAAGTATGACAGGTAAATGGCAAAGTGATTTAAAAATTAATATTGCACAAAAATTATTGTCAGAGCTTTTGGATAGTTTAATTAATGTGCCTAATTTAGAATTAGGGCTAAGAGTTTTTGGGCATTTAAAAAAATTTCCACCACAGGATTGCAATGATACTAAATTGGAAGTCCCCCTAGCAAAGGGCAATATACTTAAAATTAAAAATAAACTTAAAGCAATTACTCCTAAAGGTACTACACCTATTGCATCTTCTCTTGAAGCAACAGCTCGAGATTTTCCACCTTGTGATAATTGCCGAAATATAATTATACTAATTACTGATGGCATAGAGGAATGTCAAGGTGACCCTTGTGCTGTATCTTTATACTTACAAAAAAAAGGTATTATTTTAAAACCTTTTATTATAGGTATAGGTAAAAATTTTAAAGAAGCTTTTGATTGTGTGGGGACTTATTTTGATGCTACAAGTGAACAGTCTTTTAAAACAGCACTTAATATAGTTATCACACAAGCTTTAAATTCTACTACTGCCCAAGTTAATTTATTGGATATTAACGGTAATCCAACAGAAACTAATGTTAATATGACTTTTTATGATAATTTTTCGGGAAGTATAAAATATAATTTTGTTCATACTTTAAATAGTAAAGGCTTACCTGATACTCTTGTTCTGGACCCTTTATTAACATACGATATTGTTGTGCACACTATACCTCAAGTTAAATTGGATAGTGTAAAACTTACTCCAGGCAAACATACTATAATACCTATAAGTGCTCCACAAGGGTATTTAAAACTTAAAATTAGTGGTAATTCAAATATTTATAATAAAAACTTGCCTTGTATAATAAGAAAAAAAGGAGATTTAGAAATTTTACACTTACAATATTTTAATACTACCGAAAAATATCTTGTAGGCAAATATGATTTAGAGGTGTTAAGCTTGCCAAGGCTTAAAATAAATGATGTGGATATTTCTCAAAGTTATACTACAACTGTCGA
>DAOTOD010000135.1:0-4524 GCA_035451165.1 Bacteroidales bacterium | reverse complement strand
GAACCACATAATCCCGAAGTATATATTACTAGAGGAATTGCTAAATCTTATATAAGATATTTTTTAGGTGCAAAGGAAGATTTTACAAAGGCTATTGAAATAGATTCTACTTCGTCAAGGGCCTATGCTAACAGAGGAGCTACTCGTTTTTATTTGGAAGATTCGTTAGGGGCCCTTGAAGATTATAATAAATCAATAAAGTTTGATTCATCTTCTTTTAGTTTGTATTATAGCCGTGCAGCTTTATTGTCTCATATGGGCAGGCAGTATGAAGCAATTAAAGACTTTGATATGGCTATAAAACTTAATCCTTCATATCCTGATGCTTACTATCGTCGTGGCTATGCTAAAGAAATGATTGGTGATGTTCAAGGAGCTATTTATGATTATAGTAAAACTATTGAAATAAATCCTTATGATGCTCAGGCTTTAAATAATTTAGGTGTTCTAAAAATAAAAACTGGTAAAAATAAAGATGGTTGCAGTACCCTTAAAAAAGCTCAAGATTTAGGATATCCTGATGCATCAAAAAATATAAAATTATATTGTAATTAAAATTTATTCTACATAATTTTTTTTTAATACTTTTACAAAAATTTAGATTTAATCAAATGGACATAAATAAAGAAAAAGTATATGCAGCTTTACGCTATGTTATAGACCCTGATTTGAAAAAAGATATTGTGTCTTTGAATATGGTTAAAGATGTTAAAGTTAGCGATAAAACAATATATATTGATATAATTTTAACTACGCCAGCTTGCCCTATGAAGTCTGATTTTACTCGACAGTGCAAAGAAATTATTAAACAATCATTTGGAGAAGATATAAATGTAGAAGTTAATTTTTTTGCAAATACTACTTCTTCACGTCAACAAAAATTAGATATATTACCCAGGGTTAAAAATATTATAGCTGTCGCTTCAGGTAAAGGAGGGGTGGGAAAATCAACTATAGCAGTTAATTTAGCAGTAGGGTTACATAAATTAGGAGCTACAGTTGGACTCGTAGATGCTGATATATATGGTCCTTCTATTCCTATTATGTTAGGTATAAATGATGCAAAACCAGTTATAGAAGAAGATAATGATAACAAAGCTTACATAATACCTATTGAAGTTTATGGTATTAAAACCTTATCAATAGGTTTTTTTGTAAATAGTGATAAAGCTTTATTGTGGCGAGGGCCTATGGCTTCTAATGCTTTAAAACAATTATTTACTGATGCTATGTGGGGAGAATTAGATTATATGGTAGTAGATTTGCCACCAGGTACTGGTGATATCCATTTAACCTTAGTTCAAACTTTGCCTGTAACCGGTATTGTTGTAGTTAGTACTCCTCAAGAAGTTTCTCTTGCAGATGCGCGTAAGGCTTTAAGTATGTTTATGCAGCCAGAAATAAATGTCCCTATATTAGGTCTTGTTGAAAATATGTCGTGGTTTACTCCAGCTGAATTACCAAACAATAAATATTATATATTTGGTAAAGATGGTTGTAAAAAACTTGCTCAAGATAAACAAGTTAAATTATTAGGCCAAGTTCCTTTAATACAAAGTATTTGTGAATCGGGTGATATAGGTGTGCCCGAAGTATTAAAAGAGAATTCATTACAATCAAAAGTTTTTCTTGATATTGCTGCTGAAGTAGCAAGAGAAGTGGCGATTTTAAATAATAATAAATAAAATTATTTAATTTTTTTTAATATGAAAAATATTGAATTAGAACAAAAGGTCATTAATGTTATTAATCAAATAAAACCTTATTTAGAAGCTGATGGTGGTAGTATTCAATTTATAGAACTGACAGAAGATAATGTAGTTAATGTTGAACTGTTGGGAGCTTGCTCTTCATGCCCTATGAGTATTATGACTTTGAAAAATGGGATTGAAGCTGCCATAAAACAGGCTATTCCAGAGATTAAATCGGTAGAAGCTATAAATCTTTGAAATTTGTTATAAAAAATTTGCACCATTTATAGAGTAGCGTGTTAATTTTTTATAAAATCTTGTGTTAAACAGGTTTGTCTTTGGTTTTTATGAATAATATAAATGATTCACAATTATATAATACAGATAATATTATAATAAAAGGGGCGAGGGTCCATAATTTAAAAAATATTGATTTAATAATACCAAAAAACAAACTTGTAGTTATAACTGGTTTATCAGGTTCTGGAAAATCATCATTGGCTTTTGATACTTTGTATGCTGAAGGACAAAGACGATATGTTGAAAGTCTTAGCTCTTATGCAAGGCAATTTTTAGGTAAAATGAAAAAACCTGATGTTGATTGTATTACTGGTATATCTCCAGCTATTGCAATTGAACAAAAAGTACTCGTACGCAATTCACGTAGTACTGTTGGTACTTCTACTGAAATATATGAATATCTTAAATTACTTTATGCACGAATAGGAGTTACTTATTCGCCTATATCAGGTACCCCCGTCGTTAAACATCAAGTAAAAGATGTTGTTGATTTTATTTTTAATAGTGAAAATAAATCTAAAGTTTATATATATGCTCCTCTTGTTCGTGATGAAAGTCACTCATTAGAAGACGAATGGCTTATATTAGCTCAAAAAGGTTTTACTAGAATTCAATATAATGAAGAAGTTATATATCTTGATGATAAAGAAAAACTAAAAACTATTACTACAGATAATAATGTATTAATATTTATAGATAGACTTGTATTAAATAAAGACGGTGATAATGCAGAAGATATTAAAATACGATTGTCAGATTCGGTACAAATTGCTTTTTATGAGGGTAAAGGGAAATGTATTGTAGGTTTAATTGGAGGTAACACTAATCAAATATCTTATAAAGAGTTTTCAAATAAATTTGAAGCCGATGGTATTTCTTTTGAAGAGCCAAATGTGAATTTTTTTTCATTTAATAATCCTTTAGGGGCTTGCAGAACATGTGAAGGTTTTGGTAGTGTTATTGGTATTGATGAAAATTTAGTTGTACCTGACAAAAATCTTTCTATTTATGAAGATGCTATAGCTTGTTGGAGAGGGGAAAAAATGAAAGAGTGGAAAGATGTACTTGTTATGAATGCTTATAAGTTTAATTTCCCTATACATAAACCTTATTATGAACTTACTCCTGAACAACGAAAATTGTTATGGGAAGGTAATGAATATTTTTATGGATTGAATCAATTTTTTAAATATGTAGAAGAACAATCTTACAAAATACAGTATCGTGTGATGTTATCTCGCTACAGAGGTAAAACTATATGTCCTGAATGTAAGGGAACCAGATTAAGAAAAGAAGTTAATTATGTTAAAATCAATGGGAAAAGCATAAGTGAGTTAGTTTTAATGTCAGTTGATGATTTGATAAAATTTTTTGATAACATAAAATTAAATGAAACAGAAAAAATTATTGCTAACCGATTATTAACAGAAATAAGAAATAGATTATCTTTTTTGCATAATGTGGGCTTAGGGTATTTAACTTTAAATAGAAATTCTAATACTTTGTCAGGTGGAGAATCACAGAGAATAGGTCTTGCAACAGCTTTAGGTAGCAGTTTAACAGGCTCTTTATATATACTAGATGAGCCAAGTATAGGTTTACATTGTGCTGATACCCAAAAACTTATAAGTGTTTTATTTAGGCTTAGAGATTTAGGTAATACTGTAATAGTAGTTGAACACGATGAAGAAATAATACGCGCTTCTGATTATATTATTGATATGGGACCTTTGGCAGGCAGTCAGGGGGGTAATATAGTAACTGCTGGCTCTATTAATGAAATTTTAAGTAATGATAATAGCTTAACAGCAGCTTATTTATCGGGTAAAATGAAAATAAAAGTCCCTGAGAAAAGAAGAAAATGGAAAGAATATATTGAAGTGGAAAAAGCAAAAGAAAATAATCTAAAAAATATTAATGTCAAATTCCCTTTAAGAGTATTAACTGTAGTAACGGGAGTTAGTGGCTCAGGTAAAACATCATTAGTTAAAACAATACTTTTTTCAGCTTTATCAAGAATATATGGTAACTTCGGAGCAATTCCTGGTGAACATTTTAAAATATCTGGTGATATAAAATGTATAAGTGGGGTAGAAATGATCGATCAAAACCCAATAGGTAAATCTAGTAGGTCGAATCCAGTTACTTATGTTAAGGCTTATGATGATATAAGACAATTATTTGCTGGACAAAAACTGTCAGTTATAAGAGGATATAAACCAAGTTTTTTTTCTTTTAATATAGATGGGGGAAGATGTCAAGAATGTCAAGGTGAAGGGATTGTTAAGATAGAAATGCAATTTATGGCCGACATAGAATTGATATGTGAAAGTTGCTCTGGTAAACGTTTCAAAGAGGAAGTACTCGAAGTGGAATATAAAGGTAAAAATATTTGGGATATACTTGAAATGACTATAGATGAGGCAATAGATTTTTTTTCGTCAGAAAAGCATAATAACTTAACAAAAAAGATAGTCGCTAAACTGAAGCCTTTATCAGATGTAGGATTAGGTTATTTAAAAATGGGACAATC
>DAOTOD010000134.1:0-4531 GCA_035451165.1 Bacteroidales bacterium | reverse complement strand
AGAAATTCCGATGTAGAATTGAACATCACCGCCTTAGTCATATCGGTTGTATTGCCGGCACGCATCAGAATCATCTTCTCTCCGGCAATCTCCCTTATCACAAATCCTGTCTTTAACCTCATCTTAAAATTTTTTCTAAAATTAGCAAAAAAGGGTAACCTTGCCAAAAAAGTAACCTTGCCAAGGTTCTTGGGAGATTTGCGTATTTCAGATTTTATTTCTAATTTTGAACATGGTCTTATGGCTCATGAGTTAGCTCATTCGTGGTTTGGTAATTATATTACTTGTGGTAGTTGGCAACACATATGGCTTAACGAAGGTTTTGCTACTTATCTTACAGGTCTTACTTATCAATATATGTTTAATGGTTACTGGTGGAATACTTGGAAACATATGACTATACAGCATGTCCTTAGCCAGCCTGATGGAAGTGTTTTTTGCTATGATACTACTAATGTTAGCAGAATATTCGACGGAAGACTTAGTTATAATAAGGGCTCTCTTATTTTGCATATGCTGAGATGGGTTATTGGTGATTTAGCTTTTTTTATTGGCATTAAAAATTATTTAAATGATACTAATTTAGCTTATTCTTATGCTTACTCCGATGATTTTATTCAACATATGGAATTAGCTGCTGATACTTCGCTTTATGATTTTTTTAATGCTTGGCTTTATGGAGAGGGTTATCCTATTTATGAAATCAAATGTGATATAATTAGTAATACTAAAATGAAATTGTCTGTCCATCAATATACTTCTCATCCTTCTGTTAGTGTTTATAAAATGCCTTTGCCTATTCAGTTTAAAAGTCAAGATAAAGATACTATTATTGTTTTTAATAATTATTTAAATTATCAAGAATGGTTTATTGATTTAGGCTTTGTTCCTGATACAATTATTTTTGACCCTTATATGTGGTTGCTTGCAAAGGTTAATTCTATTATTATTAACGATTATCGAGAAAATGTCAATGGACTGAATGTTGTACCTAATCCTGTGTCTGATTATTTTACAATATGGCATACGGATGCAATTATTAATGATATATCTTTAATAAATTTATTAGGGCAACAACTTGTGTTATTGAATAATGTAGAAATTATACCTTATGATAAGGTTAATATCTCTGTAAAACAACTTAATAAAGGTTTGTGGATATTAAAAGTTAAAACTGTTAATGGTATTATTTTAAAAAAAATAATAAAATTATAATGTTGTAATATTCATCTTATTTTTGCTCATAAAAATTATTCATAAATTCTTAAACAAATGAAAAATATTATTTTACAAAGATTTTTAAAGTATGTTAAAATTGATACCCAGTCGGATGAAAATTCTAAATCGTTTCCAAGTACATTAAAACAATTTGACCTTGCTCACTTACTAGTAGAAGAGTTAAAGTCGATAGGCATGGTAGAAGTTTGCGTTGATGACAAAGGCTATGTGATGGCAACTTTGCCTGCTAACATTTCTCAACAAGTGCCTGTGATTGGCTTTATAGCACATCTTGATACTAGCCCTGATATGCCAGGATCTAATGTTAACCCATGCATTATTGAAAATTATAATGGTAAAGATATTTTATTAAATGAAGAGTTAAATTTATATCTTTCTCCTACGGAGTTTCCTGAATTAAACGATTATAAAGGGCAAACTTTAATAGTTACTGATGGTAAAACACTTTTAGGTGCTGATGATAAGGCAGGAATAGCTGAAATTATTACGGCTATGGAATATCTTATAAATAATCCTAATATTAAACATGGTAAAGTCAGAATAGCTTTTACACCTGATGAAGAAATTGGCAAAGGAGTTGATTACTTTGATGTTAAAAAGTTTGGAGCTGATTATGCATATACTATAGATGGGGGAGGTATAGGAGAATTAGAATATGAAAATTTTAATGCTGCAATGGCTAAAATTAGTATTCAAGGACGTAATGTTCATCCAGGCTACGCAAAAGATAAAATGATAAATGCTCTATTAGTAGCAATAGAAATAAATAATTTATTACCTGTAAATGAACGCCCTGAGTTTACATCAAATTATGAAGGTTTTTTTCATCTTATAAAATTAGAAGGTTCTGTAGAAAAAGCTTTTATGCAATATATAATAAGAGACCATGACTTGCAAAAATTTATTTTTAAAAAACAATTAATAGAAGAAATAGTTAAAATTATTAATTTACGTTATAATAATATTATTTCTTTACAGATAAAAGATCAATATTATAATATGAGAGAAAAAATTGAGCCTGTATTTCATATAATAGAAATAGCTAAAAAAGCAATGGAAGAAGAAAATATTATTCCTCGCATAGTACCTATTAGAGGAGGTACTGATGGAGCAAGATTATCGTATATGGGATTACCTTGCCCTAATATCTTTACGGGTGGCCATAATTTTCATGGTAAAATGGAATTTATACCACTTGAATCTATGCTAAAAGCAACAAAAGTAATAATTAATATAGTAAAAAAGTTTTCAGAAATAAATAAATGTGGATAGTTATTTAAACAATTTAATTATATCATTAGCATTAGCAAATATTAGAAGAGAAAAAAGTATAATCATACCTATTATTTGAGCATACTCCATAAATTTATCGGAAGGCTTACGCCCAGTGATTATTTCGAAGGTTAGAAATAGAACATGTCCACCATCAAGAGCAGGTATAGGTAATAAATTCATTATAGCTAATATTATAGAAAGGAAAGCAGTTAAAGTCCAAAATGATTGCCAGTGCCATTCTGAAGGGAAAATACTACCAATAGCAATGAAACCACCAATTGATTCATAAGCTTTTGTTTGTGGCGAAAAAATTAATTTTAATTGTTTAAGATAATTTCCTGTTGATTTGTATGCTTTTATTATCCCAGCAGGAATAGCCTCAGCGAGATTATAATTTTTATAAGCAAATTCAAAATAATTATCTAAAGATTTAGGCCTTACACCAATTAATCCTTGTTCTGTAACTTTAACACGTTTTATTATAGTATCATTGTTTCTTATTAATCCTATTTCAACTTCTTGATTTTTGTAATTGCTTAGTTCAGCTTTAAATTCATCAAAATACATTAAATTTTTCCCGTTTATTGAAATAAGTTTATCACCTTCTTGTATTCCTGCTGTTTTAGCAGGTGATTCTTTAGCAAAACCTCCTACTTCAAACGGGAATCTTATACTTATAAAATCACTAGATTTGTTTTTTAATAGTTTTGGTATAACATTTTCAGGTATGGCAATATTTATTAATGTGTCGTTTCTATTTACTTGAATACTTTTAGCATTATTTAATACTATTTCAACGGGTATTTGAAAAAAGTTTTCAACATAACGATTATCTATGCTAATGATCTTATCCCCATTTTTTAATCCTGTTTGTTGAGCTATAGAATCACAGGTTATACCGTATTTTACATTGGTTGTTGGTAAATATTGTTCTCCCCATACAAATAATATTATTATGTATAAAATTATTGCTAAAAATAAATTCATAGTAATACCTGCAATCATTATTATAAGTCTTTGCCATGCTTTTTTACTTCTAAATTCCCAAGGCTGTGGTTCTTTTTTTAATTGCTCTGTATCTAAAGATTCATCAATCATACCTGCTATTTTGACATAGCCTCCTAATGGTAGCCATCCAATACCATATTCGGTATCTTTTATTTTTCTTTTGTATAATGAAAACCAAGGGTTAAAAAATAAATAAAATTTTTCTACTTTAGTTTTAAATAGCTTTGCTGCAATAAAATGCCCCATTTCGTGGACTAATACTAATAATGATAAGCTTGCTATAAGTTGAATAATTTTTATAAGTATTACCATCTGATTATAATTTATAATTTAAGTGTACAAATGTCTTAAAAAAGTATTATTTATGAAAATTATTTTATAAGATTATTAGCAAAGACACGTGTTTCTTTATCTGTATTAACATAGTCTTCGTATTCAGGTTGGCTTATAAAATTAATTTTTTCCATACAATTTTCAATTATATCGGGCATACATAGAAATGAAATTTTCTTTTTTAAAAAAGCTTCTACAGCTACTTCGTTTGCTGCATTTAAAATACAAGGCATATTACCACCTTTTTCTAGAGCCTTATAAGCTAATGAAAGGTTACGAAATACTTCTTTATCAGGTTTTTCAAAGGTAAGAGCTGGATATTTCATAAAATCGAAACGTGGGAATGAAGTTTCAATACGATAAGGGAAACTAAGAGCATATTGTATAGGCAGTTTCATATCAGGCAGACTCATTTGTGCTTTCATAGTGCCATCAGCAAATTGAACTATTGAATGTATTATTGACTGAGGATGAATAATTACATCTATTTGTGAAGGCTGCAAATCAAAAAGCCAATGTGCTTCAATTACTTCTAAGCCTTTATTCATTAATCCAGCTGAATCTATAGTAATTTTATTTCCCATATTCCAATTAGGATGATTTAAAGCTTGTTCGGGTGTTACATTTTTTAATTGATTTTTGCTGAAACCTCTAAATGGACCACCTGAGGCCGTAA
>DAOTOD010000133.1:0-4562 GCA_035451165.1 Bacteroidales bacterium | reverse complement strand
CGCCAGTTAATCTAGGTCCTGATATTACATTAACTTATGGTGTTTGTAGCGTTACATTAGATGCAGGGAATAGATTTATTAATTATTTGTGGTCAACAGGCGATACTACAAGCAAAATTAATGTTGATAATAGTGGAATTTACTGGGTGAGTGTTACTGATATTTTTGGTTATATTTCTACTGATACAATAGTTATTAATAAACCTACTGTAACAGTTAATGATACAATATTGTGCATAGGTAGTTATATAAATGTTTCATCAGGACTGGGGAATAATTATAACTATTTATGGTCATCAGGAGAAACAACTTCTGCTATTGTTATAAATACCCCTGGCAATAAATGGGTGGAAGTTATTGATACTATTGGTTGTATGGTAACAAAGAATTTTAATGTAGTGGCTGATTCATTTTCTTCATTTGTATCATTAGGACAAGATACGTCTTTATGCTCAGGTATTTTAATAGGTTTAGTTTCTGGTGGGAATCAGGCAGTTTCATATTTATGGAATGATGGGTCTACAAATAATTTAATGGTATTGTCTAATTCTGGCATTTATTCAGTTACTGTTACTAATAATAATGGTTGTGTGGCAAACGATAGCATATATATTACTATTTCTGGAATTGCTCCAGTTGTAGATTTTACTTCTAATAATGTATGCTTTGGTGATAGCATGTATTTTAATAATTTGTCATATACCTTAGATAATTCTATCATTACTAATTATCAATGGTCTTTTGGAGATAACAATAATTCTACTCTTCAAAATCCTTATCATAAATATATGCAACCAGGAACATATACTGTTAATTTAGTAGCAGTAACTGATGTAGGGTGTGTTAACGCAATAAGTAAAGACGTTACAGTGAATTCTTTGCCTAATGCTAATTTTAAGCCAATTATGGGATGTAACGGGCAGCAAATATTGTTTCAAGATTTAAGTACAGGATTTTCTGATATTATAAATTGGCATTGGGAATTTAATGATCCTTATACACAAAGTTTTGATACCTCAATATTACAAAATCCTTATTATGTATTTGATTCAGTAGGTAATTATATGGTTACTCTTACAGTTATTGATACTAATGGATGTATATCTTCTATTTCTAAAAACATAATTATACGTAAAACCCCAGAAGTTGATTTTAGTTTTTCTAATAGTTGTTTGGGATCTTCCACATATTTTGCTGATATTACTCCTGTTAATCCTTGGGAGCCTATAGTTTCATGGTATTGGGATTTTGGAGATGGTAATTTTTCTGATGTTAGTAATCCTGTGCATAATTATGATTCAGCTAAAACTTATAATGTTACTTTAATAGTACAGTCTCTTAATGGCTGTATAGCTCAAATAATAAAACCTGTTACTTTATATGCTATCCCTTCAGCAGATTTTATTCCCAATAAAGTATGTTTAAATATTCCTGAACAATTTACTGATTTAAGTACAGTAGTTAATGGTAATATTGATACATGGATATGGTCACTGGGTAATAATATTTTATCTTATGAGCAAAATCCAACTTTTATTTTTTCGGATACAGGATATTGGCCTATTAATTTACAAGTTTATACAACTGCAGGCTGCTATAATTCAATATCAAAATATGTATATGTTTCACCTGTACCTTTAGCTAACTTTTCTTTTACACCAGATTTTGGCATACCTCCACTTACAGTTGCTTTTACTAATGAAAGTACCGGGGGATATATTATACATTGGGATTTCGGAGATGGTAATTTTTCTGATGAGAATACTCCTCAACATATTTATTCTGATACAGGTAAATATTATATAACTTTAACAGTTACAAATGACTTTGGTTGTTCTAGTTCTATTGTTAAAGATATTTATGTTATGCCTTTTATTGCTGATGTTTCAGTTTATAATGCTTATGTAAATCAAAATAATAACATGTTAAGTTTTTATGCTGATGTTGTTAATTTAGGAACAATTAATTTGAGAGAACTCGAAATGAAAGTTAGATTAAGTGGAGGAATAGAATTTTCGGAAACATGGAAAGGGTTTTTAACCCCTGGAAGTTAAATGAATTATCCATTTTCTGCTAAGTATAAATTATCATCTTATAACCCAGATTATATATGTATAACAGCAGAAATACCTGATTTTAATCCTGATGATAGGCCTTATAATAATGAAAATTGTATAGGGAACACTGTGGATTTTACATTAATGATTTATCCTAATCCTGTTAAAGATGAACTTACTGTTGATATAGTAGTACCTGATGATGAACAGTTAAAAATGCAAATTTTAACTTCTACGGGAGCTCAAACAGACATATATAGTAAAGTTGAAGCTAATAATGGCTTTAATAGATATAAATTAAACTTAGCTTCTTTAAGTAAAGGAATATATGCTTTAAAAGTAGATTATAAGGACAAAGTAAACGTAAAAATGTTTTTTAAAGAATAAGGTAAAAATGTTTAAAAATAATTCTATAATACAGCAGCAACTACAATAATAAAAGTAGCACAAAATATAATGTTTTGCTGTTATGTACTGTTTTAATTAAGTATAACGGCTGTTTAAACAAAAAAAATAATTTTACATGACTGATGTATTTCTGGAGCTTTCATATTTTATCCAGTCTCGATTGGTATGTCTGAGAAAATAAAAAAAAGTTTTTAACAAATTAATAAGAAATAATATAAATTGAAAATAATAAATCAATACTGTCCTAAATAAATTTAAATAAGCAATAAAAGTACGATTTTATTGGTAATTCACATGTATTTTTTTATATTTCAAAAAAGAACCCCCTGTATCATAATTTCAGGAGGACCAACATCATCCTCAAAGGGTTTATCTAATCATTGTTGTAAACTAATTTTGACAAACAAATTTAAGCGTATAAATGCAACCAAATTTGAAAGATGCCAGTTAAATTTAGCCATTGCTTTTAATGCTTTTAGCACGAGAATAGTTATCAAAGCAGTCCAAATTTGTATCATTACTGCATTTTCACTAGTGCCAATAAATGATTTAATATGCAATAGTTGTTTAATTTCTCTAAAAAATATCTCTATTTGCCAGCGACTTTTATATAGCTCACCAATAGTATTTGCAGTCCATTTCATTTGATTTGTGATAAGTTCAATACTTTGGCTATTTACATCATCCCAAACAGCAACTCTTCTCAATTTTTAGGGTATTTTTCTTTTGACGAGTTGTTTTTTAACTCTATGATTTCGTCTATGAGTATGTGTTGGTGCCTATTTTCCGGAAGTTCATTTTCTTTAACTACCGTGTATTGAATGTTTTATTTATGTCTTATCACAAGTAAACCTCTTTGCTGTCCCAAATATTCAGCAGTGAAAAATCACTATAAAATCTATCAGCAACAATTACACTTCCTTTCAATAATGGAATCTCATATGCCCTTTTATTATCTGCAGTTTTGCCATTTTGTAATATTTACATAGGCTGGCAAATTTCCGTCAAAATCAAGCAATGTATGCATTTTTATTGCACCTTTGGCTGTTTTGTATTTTGCCCAATCAAAAAGAGATAAACACAAACTAATAGTTGTGGAATCTAAAAGAAATATTTTACTTTTAATTTCACTTGCTTAAATCCTGCTTGCTGTCCTAAACTTCCCAACAACTGATAATAATACTCCTGAAACAACTCCCAATTGCGATGTTTGTTCTGATAACTAATGCTTGATTTTGAAGGAGCTTTCTGAATACCTAAATGATTGAGGTTTCCTGTTGCCGAACGAAGTCCATTACTTATATCTCGAATAGACTGACTTTTTGCAAACTGACAAAATAACATCGAAACTAAGTGAGCCCAGCTATTGTAGCCCTTTTAGTGCTTGTCGGTTAACTTTGATTTGACTATCTTCGAAAAATTATTTCTATCTAATTTTGAAATTATTTGAGAAAACAGTGTTATATTTGTCATGAGAAAGGGGGTTGTTTTTTGTTCAACACAAAAATAATTATTTTGTGAAAAACATCCCTTTCTTTTTTAATCGTTTAGGACGCTATTGATTTTTTTATATTGAATTTTTATTTTTGTTTGAATAAACTCTTTAAGAATTGGCTACAAAACCCAAAATAAGGCTTATTTATGGGAAACATTATCAACGTGATGTTGTTGAAATAATATTTGAATATAATCAAGCAATAATAAATCGACTTAAAGAAAAAACAACATCAACTTGGAGCCGTTCCAAAGGGAGTTGGTATATCTCAGTCTCGGAATTCCGGCTAAACGATTTTTTCGAAGTGTTTAAGGATTTAGCTTACATCGATTATACATGTTTACAGAAAAAGATAGCTCATACAGTTGGGTTAGAAAAACCAGCAAAGAAACTAAGTGACATCAACCTCCCCAATGGTTACATCGAGAAACTGGAGCAAAAAAGATATAGCCCCAATACAATTAAGGTTTATGTTAAGTATTTCAAAGAGTTTATTAATCATTTTGAAGGGCTAAAACCTGAAAGTATTAGCAAGGAAGAAATTAACGCATACATACTTGAACTGATACGAAAAAAAAATATTTCCAAATCGCAGCAAAACC
>DAOTOD010000132.1:0-4600 GCA_035451165.1 Bacteroidales bacterium | reverse complement strand
AAATTATTAAATCTAATATTAATATAATCTTTGCAAGGATTAGGATAAACGATGATATCAAATTGTTCATTACATTTTACAGGAATAGGCAAATATACATTTTCATTACCATCGTAATCTATTTGTTTTAGTCTATAATAATGTAAGTCACTTATTATTTCTTCATCTTTTACATTATAAGTATTAATATTACTACAACAATTATTCATACTATATATTTTTGATACAAATTCCCAGTTAACAAGGTCAAAAGATTTCTCGAGTATAAAAAAATCATTATTGATTTCGGAAGCTGTGGTCCATGATATTTCTACAAAATTACCAAAACATTCTACTTTAAACCTAAGGATATCAATAGGTAAAGGTATAGATGATTTATTTGCAAAAGTCAATATTGTATTAGTTGTATAAGGCATAGCAGAAAGTATATTACCACTATTACTTGACAATAAAGTATATGTTCCGCCCAGTGACTGCCATTTCATTTGAGTACTATCAAAATCAGCAATTATTATACTGTCTGGGATTAGAATATCACTTCTTATATTATCATTAGAAAAAAGGCAAACATAAGGTGTTGAGTTACCAAAAATTCTTTTCAATGACCAGTATTCTACTTTACTTGTAGCTGTTACAGGGAACATCATATATAGTGGGTTAGAGTTATTAGGAGAAGGTTTATAAAAATATTCGCAAGTAAAAATATCATTTAAATGACGTTGTGAAATTTTTAGTGGTGCCCAGATTAAATCAGAGTTATCGACTTTGCCAATAGGGAAAATAAATTCATCTTCTCCTTTTTTAACTACAACATTATTAATAAAACTATAGGGAGAGCCTCCATTAGAAGAAGCATTATTATTAAAAACAACTTGAGAATTGTTATTACTATACACTACACCATTAAGGAATTGAGCATAATGATTAATCAATAAATTTTGGCAAATTTCAATATCATAATTACCGGTAAAAGAATTATTAAAAATAATATTATCTAAAGGCGAATTAGAAGGTATAATTTTCTGATGATCATTACCATTAAATACAATTATGCTATTATTAGTTAAAAATGTATCATAATTTTCCCAATTTTTATGAAGTATAATAATATTAGAATCAGCATTAAATGCACCTTTATTAATTATCAAATTACCAAACACAAAGCATTTAGGAGCGCATATTTTAAGTTGATTAGTTTTGTCAATTATAATATTTTCAAAATCAGCATAGTGAGGGGCAAGTATTTTTTGTTCATCGGGGCCGGAGAATATAATATTTCCATCAGTAAGGTTACCTTTAAACACATTGCTTGCTGAATTATTTATCCAATTCCCTTTTATTTCAATATTTCCTTCAAGTAATATTGACCCATCATGCAAACCATCATTTAAGTTAATATAATTACCATCGTGTCCACAAATTGATAGCAAAGCACCTTTTTTAACACTAATTTCGGCTCCGTTATTAACGAATCCCTGAGGAAAAATAAAAGAATATATTAACAAACAAATAGCAAAATTTAATATACGCTTCATAAAAAACATAAGCAAAAGATAAAGATTTTATTCTTTTGCAACTTAATTAATTTTATTTTATTAATTATTAAAAAGTTAATAGGACATTAATCAACCTTTTTATTTAAGAAAGAATTATCTCCCATAATTTTACCTTTATTATTTTCGTCTAATGATATAGTATAATCGGAGATTGGAGTATCAGAAGAACATTGAGTTTTATCATTAAAAAGTATTTCACGTCTCATAAATGCAGGTTGATTTTCAAATTCAGCGAGGCCTTCTGGGGTTTTTAGTTTCATACTATATGCACGTAACAATTCATATCTATCTTGATTTTTTCTTTCGATAGCTATTTGGTTTTCTTGTAATTTTTTTTCAAAATCTATTTCGGGTGAATTAATTTTTTCAGGTTTAGCTTTTTGTTGGCTTAAAACATTAATATTTTCTAGTTCATTTATATTTTCTGTTATAGGTTTATTCATTGACAAGTTATCAACATCCATTTCGAGTTGATAATAGTTTTTTTGTTTAGTTTGAGATGGGTTTAAAATAGCGTGATTTTTTACTTCATCAGGTGTTTTATATTTAATTTTTATATCAGTTATATTATCTTCTTTATTTAACTTAGCTTGATTTTTATTTATTTCTTGTCCATTTAGTATTAATTTTTTTTGTTCTACTTCATCTAAAACAGATGATTCAAAGCCGGTAGCAATAATAGTAACGCTTATCTTACTACCTAGTTTTTCATCATATCCATTACCCCATATAATTTCAGCAGTTGAGCCTGCTTCTTGTTGTATATAATCAGTAATATCGGAGACTTCATCCATAGATATTTCATCATTTCCAGATGCTATGTAGAGCAATATATTTTTAGCACCTTTAATTTGGTTATCATTAAGCAATGGTGATGATAGAGCCATTTCGACAGATTGTATAGCTCTATTTTCTCCTTCTGCGCTACCAGTTCCCATAATAGCAACGCCACTATTTTTCATTACTGTTTTAACATCTTCAAAGTCAACGTTAACATAACCTGGTACAGTAATAATTTCTGCTATACCTTTAGCTGCAGTAGTAAGTACATTATCTGCTTTTCGGAAAGCTTCAGAAAGTTTAAGGTCACCATATAATTCACGAAGTTTTTCATTACATATAATAAGTAAAGTATCGACATATTTACGAAGTTCTTTTATACCTTCTTCGGCTTGTTTTTTTCTTTTAGCGCCTTCGAAATTAAAAGGCATAGTAACAATGGCTACAGTAAGTATTCCCAATTCTTTAGCAATAGAAGCGATAACGGGGGCAGCTCCTGTTCCTGTGCCACCTCCCATGCCAGCTGTAATGAAGAGCATTTTTGTATTATCTTGTAATAAAGTTCTGATTTCGTCGACATTTTCGAGGGCACATTCTTTACCTACAGATGGTATTGAGCCTGCTCCTCTTCCTTCTGTAATTCTTGAGCCTAATTGTATTTTAACAGGTACATCACTTATTGCTAGGGCTTGTGCATCAGTATTACACAGTATAAAATCTACATCTTTAATACCTTGTTTAAACATATGATTAACAGCATTACTACCACCTCCTCCAACACCAATAACTTTAATGATGGAGGCATTTTTATTTGTAGATGTATCAAACTTCATAATTTTTTATTTTAGGTTTGTAAATTTAAATATTTATAATTCCTTTAACATTGTTTAATTCAATATTTTTTCAACAAAATAGTTGTTAATTTCTTTTTTAGTTTATATTATCATCGTCAAAAAATCTGCGTCCTTGTTTAAATATTGTTTCAAAGAATCTACCTTTAGTTTTATCTGGTTTAGGATGAGTTGCAGTTTTTTTTCTAATTGCGTTTTTGCGGGCATTTTCTAAACCTTTAATTACAAGTCCAATTCCTGTAGCATACATTGGGTTTGTCATTTCGTCGGGCACTTTATTAGCGAGATGTTCGGTAGGGTATCCTATTCTTGTATCCATGCCTGTACAAAAAGAAGTAAGTTGAGCTATGTGTTTAAGCTGAGCTCCACCACCTGTTAGTACAATTCCTGCTATAAGTTTTTTTTCATATCCTGAAGTTTTTATTTCATAATAAACATTTTCTATAATTTCTTCTACTCTAGCTTGAATTATACTAGCTAGACTTTTGAGTGAAATTTCTTTAGGTGGGCGTCCGAGTAATCCAGGTATTGTAACTATATCTTCTGCTTTATTTTCGCTTACTAAGGCAGATCCAAATTTAACTTTTAAAGCTTCTGCTTGTTTTTTAATAATCATACATCCCTCTTTAATATCTTCTGTAATAATATCACCGCCAAAAGGTATAACTGCTGTGTGTCTTAGTATGCCATCTTGGAATATAGCAATATCAGTTGTTCCACCACCGATATCTACAAGTACTACACCTGCTTCTTTTTCTTCTTCACTTAATACTGCTTCAGCAGAAGCAATAGGTTCGAGTATCATATCTTCTATCTCAAGATTAGCTTTATTCACGCAACGAGTAATATTTTTTTCTGCTGTTATTTGACCTGTAATAATATGGAAGTTAGCTCCTAGTTCTATCCCTACCATTCCTATAGGGTCTTTAATTCCAGTTTCTTTGTCAACGATAAATTCTTGTGGTATGACATGAATAATTTCCTCACCTGGTGGCATAACTAGTTTTTGCATATTTTCTATAAGTTTATCAATATCCTGCTGACTAATTTCATCGTCAAGGCTATTGCGCATAATACTCCCTTTGTGTTGTAGACTTTTAATATGTTGGCCTGCAATACCAACGGTAACGGTGTTAATTTCAACACCTGATTTCATAGAAGCTTCTTCTACTGCTGCTTTAATAGACTGAACTGTTTTTTCAATGTTAGACACCAAGCCTCTTTTAACTCCTAGTGATTCAGTTTTTCCATTACCAAGTATTTCTACTTTTCCATATTCATTTTCTTTGCCCACTATAACAGCTATTTTAGTAGTACCAATATCAAGACCAACTATAATTTCATCTGTTGACATAATTTTTATATTTAAGGGTTAATAATATTTTTTTTTGTACAAACAACCTGATTTTTATA
>DAOTOD010000131.1:0-4621 GCA_035451165.1 Bacteroidales bacterium | reverse complement strand
CAGAGCCTGCCGATATCCAAATTAATTTTGACAGAGCTTTATATTGGATACAATGTGGAGCCCAACCTACTGACACTGTGCGTTCTATACTTTCATACAAAGGTGTTATTTATAAAAACCATCTTTTAAAAGGAGTAAAAAAAGGTGCTCTTACATTAGAACAAGCAGAAGCAAAATTTCAACAATGGTTGTCTGAAAAAGAAGCTAAAATTAAGGCAAAAGCAAATGAGCATTCTCTAAAAATTAAAGAACTAAATAAAAAAAGAATAGAATACGAAAACAAACTAAACGAAAAAAGGGCTCAAGAAATTTCTGCTAAAAGAGCCAAAGAACACTTAGCACAAAAAACCAACGACGAACTCCAACAAACAACTTCTGACAGTAATATAAACGATAAATCAAGTACTGAAGATAGCATAAACAAAGCTGAATAAAATTATATAAATAATTTCTTTCGGCTTTACTTTAATATTAAATAATGGATAAAAATTCCTTTATTTGTATTGGTAATATTACTAAAGTTCATGGTTTTAAAGGAGAAGTTGTTTTTTATTGCAATAATTTAAAAATTGATTTCAACAAAATAAATGTTATTTTCATTGAAATAGATTCTGACTTTATTCCTTTCTTTATTAGTTATGTAAAAAAAAGAGATTATAAATCTTATTTCATTAGCTTTGAAGGCTTTACAACATCGGAAGATATTAAATTTGTAACGAGCAATAAAGTTTATTTACCATTGAGCAACTTCGCCGAAGAAGAAATAAGGGAATTATACCCAAGTAACATAAAGGGATATAATGTTATTGATATTAATCTTGGAAACATAGGAATAATTGATGAAATTATAAATATACCCGGCAACGATTTGCTTAAAATAGTTACTACCAAAAATAAAGAAGCTTTTATACCTATGGTTAACAAAATAGTTTTAAATATTGACCATCAGCTAAAGCAAGTTTTTGTAGAAACTCCAAAAGGATTAATAGAAATATACAATAATGAACAATAATTTCAGCTTCAAAAGATTTTCTCTAAATAACACTGATCACGGAATGAAAATATGTACAGATAATGTTTTATTTGGAGCTTGGATCAATATTACTGGTTTCGATACAATACTGGACATAGGTACAGGGTTAGGCTTACTTTCTTTAATATTAGCTCAACGAAGTACCATAGCAAAAATTATAGCTATAGAAATTAACGAAAAAGCTAGTTTAATTGCCAAAAATAACTTTTTAAATAGCCCATGGAAAAATAGACTTTCACTCATAAATATTTCATTAGAAAAATTTGCCAAAATAACATCAACTCAGTTTAATTTAATTGTAAGTAATCCGCCATGGTTTAATTATCAAAAACCTGCAAGCTTAGATAAACAATTAGCAAGATATAAAAATGCTTTATCAAATGAAACATTAATTATAAACGTTAAAAATTTATTAGCTAAATCTGGAGAATTTGCAGTTATGCTTCCTTATACAGAAAAAAATACTTTTATTAATGAAGCTTTAATAGCAGGATTATATTTAAAAAAAGAAACAATAGTATTTACAAAAAAACACAATGCTAAAAGAGCTTTCTTAAGTTTCTGTTTTTTAAGACCTAAGAATATTGAAAAAAATAACATTATAATATACAATGATAAAAACGAATATTCTGAGCAATATAAATTAATGGTAAAAGATTTTTACTTAAATTTTTAAGCATTCAATATCTTAAATATTAATTCCTTCATAAGTTCTCCATCATCAGCATAAATATCGGTATTACTAACCCCTTTAGATTTCAAATCATATTCTCTTAATAATTTAAATATTTGCTTAAGTTGTATTTCTGAATAATTTTTAGCCCCTATTTTGTAATCTTTAACAAACATAAAAGGTATATTTATTTGATTAGATAGTTCTTTATCATTAATATTAATATTATTTTTTAATATTTTTTTAGTAATCATTACTTTTATAAAAAAATCTAATAATATCGGGACAACTTTAGGAATAGGATTTTCCTTTATATTAGAAGAAAAATGGAACACTATACGTAAACTTTTAAATTTGTTTCTTGCAGCTAAAGTCTTTTGAAGTTCAAATACGCTAAAATCTTTACTTATTCCAATATTGCGTTCTATTATTTCATCAGTAATTTGTTCCCCTTCTTTTAAATTCAATATAAGTTTATCAAGTTCATTAGCAATGTTATGCAAGTTATTACCTATAAATTCCACTAACAAAATATTGGCAGAAGGAGTAATATTTATTTTTTTATCTTTTAAATACTCTTCTACCCATTTAGTAATTTGATTATCATATAATTTAGCAGACTCAAAATATATAGCATTTTTTTCTAAAGTTCTAGCTATTTTCAAGCGACCATCAAGTTTTTTGTATTTATAACAAATAACAAATATGGTAGTTTTAAGTGGATTATTAAAGTATGATTCCAATTCTTCAAATTTATCAAGATATTGTGCTTCACGTAGTATAACTATTTGATAATTCGCCATCATGGGAAAACGTTTTAGTATAGATATTATATCCTGAACATTAGAATCTTTACCATATAAAATAGAAAAATTAAATTCTTTTTCAGCCTCACTAAGAATATTATTCTCTATATAATCAGATATTAAATCAATAAAATAAGGTTCTTCCCCATAAAGAAAGTATATGGGATAATATACTTTATTTTTTATATCTTCTATAATTTGCTTGTAATCCTTAATTTTCACTTAGTAATATTAATTAATTTAAAATTTCAAGTGTTTAACTGTTAAGCAATTATTAATAAGTTGATTTAAAGAATCTATACCTATTTTCAAATGCATAGCTACAAATTTTTCGGAAACTTTTTTATCTGATTCTTCTGTTTTAACGCCTTCACTAAACATAGGATGATCTGATACCAGTAATAAAGCTCCTGTAGGAATATGATTAGCAAAACCTACAGTAAAAATTGTAGCTGTTTCCATATCGATTGCCATACATCTAATTTTTTTAAGATAATCTTTAAATTGATTATCATATTCCCACACACGACGATTAGTAGTATAAACGGTACCTGTCCAATAATCTTTATTATTATCACGAATACTTGTAGATACAGCTTTTTGTAAACTAAATGCTGGCAATGCAGGAACTTCAGGAGGAAAATAATCATTAGATGTTCCTTCACCTCGTATAGCAGCTATAGGCAAAATTAAATCACCCACTTTATTTTTTTTACTTAATCCTCCACATTTACCCAAAAACAAACAAGCTTTAGGTTTTCGAGCCGACAATAAATCCATTATAGTAGCTGCATTAGCACTGCCCATTCCAAAGTTTATTATGCTAATTTTACCTGAAGTTGCTGTTGGCATAGGCTTACGTTCATCTTTAACTTTCACATTCTCCCATTTGGTAAAAAGTTCTAAATACTCATTAAAATTAGTAAGAAGAATGTAATCGCCAAATTCATTAACAGGCATACCTGTATATCTTGGAAGCCAATTATTTACAATTTCTTCTTTGGTCTTCATTTTTACACTTTATTGCAAAATTAAACTATTTAAATTTGATATACTAATAATTTTAACTTTGTATAAAGTTTATGTATCATATTCATTAGCATAAAAATGCAAAAGCTTAATTTACCATTTTATAAATTTAAATTAAGAAACAATGGTTTAAAAGAAGAAATATTCGATTGCATACGTAAAAAATTTGTTACTCTTACCCCTGAAGAATGGGTAAGGCAAAATTTTATTATGTATCTTGTAAATGAAAAAAAAGTACCCGCATCTCTCATTTGTGTTGAATATACAATAAATTATAATAGAATGGTAAAAAGGACTGATATAACTATATTTGGTCCTTATGGAAATCCTGTTTTAATTGTCGAATGTAAAGCTGCAAATGTTGTAATAACTCAAGAAAATTTTGAGCAAATAGCTATTTACAATGCAACTCTAAAAGTTCCATATCTTATTGTTACTAATGGCCTTACACATTATTGTTGTTATATTGACCATTTAAATGGCAATATTAAGTTTTTAAATGATATTCCAATTTATTCAAATATAATAAAAACTTAATTTCTAATTAGATTTATTTTTTAATCAATGTATAGAAAAATATCATATATCTTTTTAAATATTTACCTTTTTTTAGGGTTTGTAAATTATGCATATTCACAAGATAAAAATAATACATCAACTATAGCAATAAATAATAAGCTTGAATTAATGAAAAACACGCCTCAACTAAAAAATGCAACATGGGGCTTTTGTGCAATTGACTGTACTACAGGAAATACAATCGCTGAATACAACAGTAATATAGGACTTGTGCCCGCATCTATTTTAAAAATAGTTACAACTACAGCTAGTTTATATATACTTGGTAGTGATTTTAAATTTTTAACTAAACTACAATATACAGGACACATAAATGAAGAAGGTGTTTTAAATGGTAATTTATATATAACCGGAGGAGGAGATCCTACTTTATGTTCAGATTTTCTACCTAATACTATAGAAGATAGTATTTTTTATAAATTTTATTTGGCTTTATTATCTTCAAATATTAAACAAATAAATGGTAATATTATAGGAGATGAAAGTATTTTTAATTGGGAA
>DAOTOD010000130.1:0-4632 GCA_035451165.1 Bacteroidales bacterium | reverse complement strand
TTCAATTTCTTTATTAATAAATAACTTTAATACTAAGTTATCTGTACTTTATTCAATAAAAGGAAGTAAATATATCCCTATTGATACTGCAATATTAAAAAAAAATACAATTATATATTCATTTAATAAACCATTACCTAAAGGTGTTTATAAAATAAGCCTTAATGATACTTTATTTGTTGATATAATAGCTGATACTACTAACATAGAAATGGCTACAGATTCGCCTAATATTATTGAGAATATGAAAATATTGAAATCAAAAGAAAATGAAATTTATTATGACTATTTAAAATATTATAAAGTCACTTATGATTCTGCTTTGAGATATAAGTCAGATGCTGATATGATTAAAGCAATTAATGGAGGTAAAGATAATTACCAATCGAACGAATTAAGACAAAAATATTATAACTTAATTAAAAGTATTCGCTCGTATTCTCTTAATTTAGCTAAAAATAATCCTGATTTATTTGCCTCTAAAGTTATACTTGGAAGTATAATGCCTGATTATGACGAATATATGGAATCACCAAATGCTGTACCTTATAATAATTTGAGAGATTTTTATAAAGAACATTTTTTTGATAATATTGATTTAGCAGATAATAATTTATTAAGAACTAATATAATTTATAATGCTGTTAATGACTATATTACAAACTTTGCTGATCCTCCTTCTGACCAGTCTTATATAGAAAGTATTGATTTTATATTGAAAAAAGCTTCCGTTAATCCTGAAGTTTTTCAATATTTATTAGAATTATTTATAACAACTTTTGGAAGTAGCCCATGGGAAAAAGTATATATTTATTTAATTGATAATTACATACTTAATGGTGCATGTGGAATAGATATTAGTACTCGTAGCAACTATATAAATAGAGCTGAAGCCATGAAAAAATTAGAGTATGGAAATCCTGCCCCCGAAGTGCAACTTGCTGATACTTTAGGTAAAATTATACCTTTGTATAATGTTAAAGCTAAATATATCTTATTGTTTTTTTGGAATACTGCATGTGAGCATTGTGAAAAAGCTATCCCTGAGTTAATTAAAATATACAATAAATACAAAGATAAAGAATTTGAAATTTATGCAATAGCAATAACTAATTCTTTAGATATATGGAAACATAAGATTATAGAAAATAAAATGACTTGGATTAATGTATCTGACCTTAAGGGTAATAATAGCCCTCTTATGTTGCAATTTAATATATGGAGTACTCCTCATTTTTTTATATTAGATAAAAATAAAAAAATTTTAGAAAGGCCTCTTAACGTAGAAAGTATTAATAATTTTCTTGAAAATACTTATAAATTATAAAGAAGTTTTTTAGTTAATTTGTACATTCTTCTAATAAAATACTTATAAGCTCTTTTAATGAAATGCCGTACGTTTTAGCTTGTTGAGGAACTATGCTTTGAGGGGTCATACCAGGAATAGTATTTATTTCCAAAAAATAAAGCTCTTCTTCTTTTAAAATATAATCTATACGTATAACTCCTTTACAATGTAATTTTTCATAAATCATTTTAGAAATATCTTGACATAATTTGTATTGCTTTTCGGGTATTTGTGCAGGCGTTATTTCATCTGACATGCCAGGAGTATATTTAGCTTCATAATCAAAAAACTCTTTATGACTTATTATTTCTGTTATTGGCAAAGCTATTATTTCTCCTTGTTTTTTTAATACGCCACATGTAATTTCTTTGCCTTCAATAGATTCTTCAACTAATACTTCAGGAGATTCTTTAAATGCTATTTTTAAAGCAGAATCTAAATTGGATAATAATTTTACTTTTGTTATTCCAACACTTGACCCACCTAAAGCAGGTTTAACAAATACTGGAAGCATTAATTTATCTGATATTTCATTGATAATATTTTCAGAGTAATTTAATATATGTATTGATTTTGCCACTTTAATACCTAAAGTAGATATAATTCTATTGCAATATCCTTTATTAAAAGTTATAGCTGATGTAATATGATTAGATGAAGTATAGGGGATCTTTAGTAAATCGAAATAACTTTGTAAATGACCATCTTCACCAGGGGTACCATGTATAATATTAAATACTAAGTCAAAAGTTATTTTTTGCCCTTTTATACAAATACTAAAATCATTTAAATTTACTGAATATTTGCTCCCAGTTTCATCTATATATGCCCATTCTTTCCCTTTTATATATATAATATATGGATTATATTTGTTTTTATCTATTTCATTATAAATAACATTGGCTCCTTTTATTGAAATCTCATACTCTCCTGAGTCTCCTCCAGCGACTATAGCTACATTCTTCATAAATTTATTATATTTAATATAATATTAATTAACCTGCAAATATAAATAATCTCTATATTTGCTAAAATATTAAATATTATAATAACACATTTTTTTATGAGTATTTGGCTGTTTTTTAAATCTCGTGTTTTTATTAAAAATTTTATTGGTATCGTTGTAGTAACAATTTTTTTAACTTGGTTTTCTTTAAAGCTTATTGATATATATACAAGACATAATAAAACATACATAGTTCCTGATGTTAGAGGACTTACAATTGATGAAATATCTCAGATTAAACAAAAAGGTGATTTAAAATTTATAATTATTGATTCAATTTATGATTTGAAAAAACCTAAAGGCTCAGTAATAGCTCAAGACCCTGCTCCTGGTACTAAAGTTAAATACGGAAGAAAAATTTATCTTACTACTATAACTATACTCCCAGAAATGGTAAATATGCCAAATTTAGAAGATTTGACTTTACGGCAAGCTTTAGCTATTCTAGAAATTTATGGATTAAAAGTTGGTAGATTAGAGTATGTGCCTGATATTGCTGAAAATGCTATATTAGCACAAAAATATAAAGGACAAAATATACAACCTAATACTCCTATCGAAAAAGGAAGTAAAATAGATTTAGTAGTAGGTAAAGGGCTTAATTCATCAGAAAGAGATAATATTACCCCTAATTTGATAGGAAAATTTAGAAGTGAAGCAATTAAATTAATTAATGAAGCTTCTATGAATGTAGGCTCAGAAATATTTATGGATGGTAAAGATACAGTTAATGCACGGGTGTTTAAACAAATGCCTTTACCAGGACAAACAAAAATTTATGGGCAACCTGTTGATTTATGGTATAAGTCCGATAAAAAATTTGACTTTAATACATGGTTGAAAAATCAAGATAATAATGAATTTTAATATGTTTTAATTTTGATAAACAATTTTTGTTATTAATCAAAGTTAAAAAATATTAATGTTATTTAAAAATATGGAATGATGAAAAATTTGTTGTTGCTTAATTTTTTTATTTTTATAATGTTATGTGTGATCAAAAGTCAAGAAGTAATAACTGGCTTGCAAGAAAATACGCTTATTATAAAAGCTTTAAAAGATAATAAGCCAATAACTCATAAAAATAATTTATACTTACATTTACCGTTTATCGAAGATTTCTCATATCAAGGCCCTTTCCCTGATGATTCCTTATGGGAAGATAAATATGTTTTTATAAATAATAATTATTCAGCTTTCCCTCCAACTATGGGAGTTGCCACATTTGATGCACTTAATGATTCAGGAAGAATATATTACTATGCTTCGTCATTCCCTTTTATAGCCGATTATCTTACTTCTAAACCAATACAACTAGATTCTGTAATTATTGGGGGCTTGCCTGTTGCTATTAAAATTTCTGATTCTTTATACTTTAGTTTTTTCTATCAACCTCAAGGGATAGGAGATGCTCCTGATATTGATGATTCTCTTACACTTCAATTTTATTCTCCTGCTGATTCTACTTGGAGAACGGTTTGGTCCACGGCAGGCTCTGATTTACAGACTTTTAAAAATTTAAATAAAACATACTTCAAACAGATTTTAATACCAATAACAGATAGTGTATTATATTATAAAAAAGGATTTAAATTCAGATTTTTTAATTATGCTAGTATAGGTAATAATAATCTTCCAGGCTGGTGTGGTAATGTTGACCAATGGAATATTGATTATATTTATTTAAACATAGGACGCTCAATGGCTGATACTTTATACCGTGATATTACTTTTGTTAGTGAGCCCCCTTCTATGCTGAAATATTATCAAGCTATGCCTTGGGAACAATATAACGTTTCTCCTACTTCAAGTATGTTAGATAGTATTAGTTTACTAATAAGTAATTTAAGCGATATAACATATAATTATCAATATTTATATAATGTTACTGATACTAATTTTTCATTAATACATTCTTATAACGGAGGGGCATTTAATTTGATCCCATATTATATAAATGGTTATCAGAATTATTTACCTCATTCTACTCCACCAGTTAATTTTACTTTCCCTATTATGGCAGGTGCAACTGATTATATAATAACTCATATATTGAATCCTAGTGCCCCTGCTGATATAAGAAAACAAAATGATACATTACGTTTTAGACAAAAATTTAGAAATTATTATGCTTACGATGATGGTACTGCTGAGGCTGGTTATGGATTATCTATAGCTAATGGTAAAGTTGCTTATAAGTTTACTCTTAACAAACCTGATACTTTGAGAGGAATAAATGTGTTTTTTAATCGTACTTTTGATAATTCTAATGCACAAT
>DAOTOD010000129.1:0-4737 GCA_035451165.1 Bacteroidales bacterium | reverse complement strand
CAAAAAAATTAATTATGTTTGCAATTTATTTTTTGTTTATTATTTTTGCTTTAAAATTAACAATAATAAAAATTTAAATACTTAAACATGAAAAAATTTAATTTTAAATTTACTGTTGCAATATTAGCTTTACTAGTTATTTTCTCTGGATGTGGAATAAAAAAAATGATAAAAAAATATCCAGACGTTAAATATAAAGTTGAACCTGAAGTTCTAGAAACAAATGGAGGCAAAATTAAGGTCAAAGTTACAGGAACTATACCTCCTAAATATTTTGCTAAAAATGCTATGGTTGAATTTAAACCTGTACTCACATATAAAAATGGAACCACTCCTTTAAAAACTTTTTATCTTAAAGGAGAAAAAGCAAGTGGAGACGGACAAGTTATTAATAAAAAAAATGGTGGTACCTTTGATTTTACAGATGTTATCGATTACAAACCTGATATGAATGTTTCTGAATTAAAAGTTACTCCTTCGGTTTATAAATACAAAAAACCTGATAAGTCAAAATTAATGGCTGAAACTAAACTTGCTGACGGCGTAATATATACTTCCGAAAGATTAGGTAAAGACGAAATTTTAAAATTAGAAGAAGAACATGGTTATAAAAAAGAAGAATTAATAACAAAATCTGCTAGCTTATATTTTGCATACAATAAGTCAAATTTAGACTTAAACCTTCCTCTAAATAAAGACCCTCAAAATAAAGCAAAACTTGATACATTATATGATTTCTTAAAGCGTAACTGGAAATTTAAAAGCTTTGAAATAAATGCATGGGCGTCACCCGAAGGTGAACTTAGCTTAAATCAAAAACTATCAAATGAACGTGGCGTTACAGGTGATGAATTTATTCAAAAATTCTTTAAAACTCTAATTAAAGATAAATTAGTTAGTTATAAAGATGTAAAAAAAGACATACCCTATGTTGTAAATGCAAAAGGTGAAGATTTTCAAGGATTTATGACAGCCCTAAATGCTTCAAATATACCTGATAAAAATGCTATAAAAAATGTAATAGAATCACAAGCAACTAAAACAGAACGTGAACAACAAATAAGAAATATGACAGTAATTTACGAAGAAGTAGAAAATATATTATCAGTGCTACGTCGTGCTGAATTTATTGCTACTTGTTACATGCCTAAAAAAACTGATAATAAAATTGCAGAACTTTCAACAACTTTCCCTGACTCTTTGACTAAAGAAGAATTATTATATGCTGCTACACTAACAAATGATTTAAATACTAAACTTAAAATTTATGAAAATACTTTAAAAAAATATCCTTCTGAATGGAAAGCATATAACAATGCAGGAGTCATAAATCTTGAACTAGGAAAAATTCAAGAAGCAGAAAATTATTTAAGTCAAGCTAATAAACTACAACCAAATAATGGTAAAGTGCTTAATAATTTAGGAGTTTTAGCTGCATGGAATCAAGACTATAAGAAAGCAAAAGAATACTATGAAAATGCTAAATCAAAAGGTATAAATGTAGATTATAATTTAGGTGTATTAGCAATTAAAGATGGTAATTATTCAGAAGCAACAAAATTATTTGGAAATACTACATGCACTTACAATGTAGCCTTAGTAAAAGTACTTACTAATAATTACCCTGCTGCTACTTCTGATTTAGAATGCTTGAAAAATAAAGATGCAAAATCTTATTACTTAATGGCTATTATAGGTGCTCGTACTAATAATACAAATATGCTTTATACTAACTTGAAAAAGGCTATTGCCGAAGACCCTGCCTATAAATATCAAGCTAAAGATGATAGAGAATTTATAAAATATTTTGGAAATTCAGAATTCCAAAATATTGTTCAATAAATAATATTTTTTATGTATCACAAAAGAGGCTGTTTCAAAAAAACAACCTCTTTTTTTATTTTAACAAAAATTTAAAACATACTTCTTGTAACCTAAAAAAATATTTATAATTTTGCAACATATATAAAAGGCGAGATAGCTCAGTTGGTTAGAGCGTCGGATTCATAACCCGGAGGTCCCGAGTTCAAATCTCGGTCTCGCTACTAAAAGTAAAATTAAAATATCCTTTTTTAATTAAAATTATTCATCCTTAATCAGTAATCATTTTAAATTATAAAGCTTTTATTTTCAGTAAATTACAATTGTTAATAAAAAAAATATATTTATTCTCTATAAATTCGATAGTTTATACATATATTTGCAAAAAAAATCTAAAAAATGAAAAATTTTAAATTATCGTTAATTATAGTACTTGTTAGCATAATGTTTTTTTCAACATTATTTATTAATTGTAATAACAAAGCTACGCACAACATAGATGACTCATTAAAAGGCCATATTTCTATTTCTGGTGCTTTTGCATTGTATCCCATGGCAAGTAAATGGGCTGAAGAATATACAAAACTATATCCTAATATAAAAATAGATATTAGCGCTGGTGGTGCAGGGAAAGGGATAACGGATGTTTTATCAGGAATGGTTGATATTGCTATGGTATCGCGTGATATTTCAGCAGAGGAAATAGATAAAGGAGCATGGTTTATTGCTGTTGCAAAAGATGCTGTTTTACCTACAATAAATTCTAAAAACCCTTACATAAAAGAAATTAAAGAAAAAGGTCTAACTAAAGATGTTTTTAAAGACATTTTCGTAACTGGTAAAATTAAAGATTGGGCAAAAGCAATTAACATACAAAAATCATCTTACAATATTAATGTTTTCACACGTTCTGATGCTTGTGGAGCAGCCGAAACTTGGGCAAGATATATGGGCGTTAAACAAGAAAATTTAAAAGGTGTTGGTGTATATGGTGACCCAGGCATGGCAAAAGCTGTAAAAAATGAAAAATTAGGAATAGGTTACAATAATGTTATTTATCTATATGACATACAAACTCATAAACCAGTAGAAGGTATAGATGTAATTCCTATTGATATTAATAAAAATGGACAAATAGACGAAAATGAAAATTTTTATAGTGTATTAGATTCTATTTCTGCAGCCATAATAGATGGGCGTTATCCTTCACCTCCTTCAAGAGAATTGTTTTTTGTGCTAAAAGGTAAACCTCAAAAACCTCACATAAAAGCCTTTTTGCGTTGGATACTAACAGAAGGACAAAAATATATCAAAGAAGCGGGTTATGTTAGCATAGCCCAACCAAAAATTAAAGAAGAATTAAAAAGACTTAACTAAATACTATCAAATACAACGTGTCGAAAAAATTAAACATAAGAATCTTCAAAGATAAAATTAACAATTATTGGATGTTATTGTGCCTTATTTTAATCATCATACTACCTATAGGTATTGGGCTTGGGCTATTTTTAAAATCATCTATATTACTTAAAAATTTTTCATTATTTGATCTTATCTTTAATAAAGAATGGGAGCCAACTTATAAAAAATTCGGACTATTATCTTTTATCATAAGTTCTATATGGGTTACGATATTGTCAATTATAATAGCAGGACCTATTTGTTTATTAAGTGCTATTTACCTAACACAATATGCTAATAAAAAGTTTCTACAAATTATGCAACCTATAATAGATATATTAGCAGGCATTCCGTCTGTTGTATATGGAGTATGGGGAATTTTATTAATAGTACCACTAATATCTAAAATCATAGCGCCAATCTTTGGTATACAAACAGCTGGTTATAATATACTAGCAGCATCTATAGTACTGTCTGTAATGATAATTCCTTTTATATTAAATATTCTTATCGACATATTTAAAAATATACCTATAGAATTAAAAGAAGCTTCATTATCACTTGGAGCCACACAATGGCAAACAATAAAATTAGTTATAATAAAAAAAACTATGCCAGGAATTATAAGTGCTATGGGACTTGGTGTTTCAAGAGCATTTGGAGAAACTATGGCAGTTTTAATGGTAGCTGGTAATGTTATTAACATTCCTAAATCCCCATTCGACCCTGGATATCCTTTACCTGCTTTAATTGCTAATAATTACGGAGAAATGATGTCAATACCTATGTATGATTCTGCTATTATGTTTGTTGCATTAATACTTTTTATAATAGTTTTACTTTTCAACTTTTTGTCTAGAATAGCTATTGTTAAGTATCAGAAAAAAATATAAAAGTATGACTAAAAAAATTAACAAAATAGAAGAAGTTATTTTTAAAATATTAATGCAATTATCAACTCTATTTATAATTATAGCTTTACTATCAATATTAATGAGCATATTTATTAAAGGGATTCCTGCCATATCATGGGAAATGGTTAGCCAAACCCCTAAAGGGGGCTTCTACTTTGGGAAAGAAGGGGGAATATTAAATGCTATTCTTGGTAGTCTTTATTTATCAATTATATCTACATTATTAGCTGCAATACTTGGTATTCCTATAGCTCTCTATCTTAATGTATATATGAAAAAATACAATAAAGCTGCTTCATTTATAAGATTTTGCTTAGACTTACTATGGGGAATACCTTCTATTGTTTACGGAGCTTTTGGTTTTACTATTATGATTATTTTAGGTATTAAAACTTCTTTATTAGCAGGAATAATAACAGTATCTTTATTTATTTTGCCAATAATGATAAGAGCTTTAGATGAAGTACTTTCTAATATACCTCATGGTCTACACGAAGCAGCATTATCTTTAGGTTCAACAAATTATGAAACTTCCTATAAAGTTTTTTTAAAACAAGCTGGTGCGGGTATCATAACGGGAGTATTATTAGCTTTTGGGAGA
>DAOTOD010000128.1:0-4737 GCA_035451165.1 Bacteroidales bacterium | reverse complement strand
TAGTAGCTAAAGGTTATGGCGAAGATGTCCCAAGATTATTAGAATCGGATAAAGTGGTTTACTATCCACCTAAACCAAACCCAAATTCTAAACCTTATTACTTTAAGAAAGGTACTTTAATTACTGATGATTTCATAGCTACTCTTAAAACTAAAGAAGAAAAAGAAGCTGCCCACCAACTTAATCGTCGTACTACCTTTAGAATACTTAGAACCGATTACGTTCCTAACACTCAAATAGACCAAACTAAAAAACCTGAAATACAAATTATTAAAAAAGACGAAGAACAACCAAAACTAGAAGAACCTAACAATAACGAAGAAATCATTCCTGAACAATAAAAATAACGACTTTTTAATAATACGATGATTTTTTATAAATTAAATATAACAAAACCCTTGTTTTTGTAAATAATTAAACCAAATACTGCATTCTTATTTGTTTCTGTGAGAATGCAGTATTTTTTATGTCTAACATAACCAAAATATTAGTAACATTATGCTTGACAAACTAAAAGCCATATATAATAAATGGTGCGAGTTAGAACAACAAATGAATAGCCCAGAAATAATAAACGATTTAAAGAAGTACATTCAATTAAATAAAGAATATAAAGATCTTAAACCTATAATAGAGGCGTATAAAAAATATTTAAAAATTTTAAATGACATAGTATCAGCTAAAGAATTACTTTATAACGAAAAAGATGAAAACTTCAAAAATATGGCTAAAGAAGAACTTAACGAACTTACTATGCTCAAAGAAAAACTAGAAGAAGAAATAAAAATATTACTTATACCTGAAGACCCTCAAGACAGTAAAAATGCAATACTAGAAATAAGAGCAGGTACAGGCGGAGATGAAGCTTCAATTTTTGCTGGCGATCTATTTCGTATGTATTCACGCTTCATAGAAAAAAAAGGTTGGAAAATGGAAATTGTTGATATGACTGAAGGTACTGTAGGTGGTTTTAAAGAAATTATTGCTAATGTTAAAGGAGACAAAGTCTACGGGCAACTTAAATATGAATCAGGTGTACACAGAGTACAAAGAGTGCCTCAAACCGAAACGCAAGGAAGAATACATACTTCAGCTGCTTCAGTAGTAGTTCTACCAGAAGCCGATGAATTTGACGTAGAAATCAAACCCTCTGATATAAGAAAAGACACTTATTGTTCATCAGGACCAGGCGGACAATCTGTTAATACAACTTATTCAGCTGTACGTCTTACTCATATACCTACAGGTATAGTAGTGACTTGCCAAGATCAAAAATCTCAATTAAAAAACTATGACAAAGCTCTAGCCGTTCTTAGAAGTAGAATTTTTGAAATAGAATATAAAAAATACCTTGATGATATTGCAAAAAAAAGAAAAACTATGGTATCAACAGGCGACCGTTCTGCAAAAATACGTACATATAATTATCCTCAAGGTAGAGTCACCGATCATAGAATAAATCTTAGCTTATTCAATTTGCCCGCTATAATGGACGGAGAAATTCAAGAATTAATTGATGCCTTACAAGTTGCCGAAAATGCAGAAAGACTTAAAGAAGCTACAAATTCTTAAACATTAAATTATTATTTAGTAATAATAATGCTTCTTTTAAAAAAATTATTTATTTTGTTTATTCTTCTTTTTTACACGCATTGCCTTAAATGTCAAGAAGAAGAAGAAGATACTCTCTCAAGCAATGAATATGTTTATAATGATAGTATAATAGACATTTATGATAAATATAATGTACTGTTAGGGGGCGATTCTGTACGTAAATGTGGAGCAAAACCTTGTAATGGATGGGTAATAGATTATTATGCTAATGGCAAAATATTACATAAAGGTTTTTATAACAAAGGGAAATTAAATAATTTATACACTAATTATTATCCTGATGGAACAATAGAAAGAACATTTAGAATAAAAAGTCCATTAAAAGCAATAATGGAAGTATTTTATAAAAATGGTAACTTAATGTCAAAAACATACTATTATAAAGGTATAGCAATAGCAACAGAAGAATATTATCCTAATGGGAAAAAAGAATTTGAAGAAAAATTTAATAAACAATCCCAATACCATATATATTTTAATTTTTACTATCCTAACGGGAACCCTAATACTATGATGATATTAAAAAATAAAAAAAAAGGTATATATTCTTATACTTCCTATTATCCTAATGGCAAAATAAAAGAAGATGGTACTTTAATTTTTAATTGGACACTAAATGATTATATTCGTTATGGCTTATGGAAAAATTACGATAAAACAGGTAATCTTATTCGTACAGATTACTATGTAAAAGGAACATTAACTGACCCTGGTGAAAATTAAATTTGGTATTAAACATTACAACCTTTGCGGTTTTCTATTTTGAAAAAAACTATCACATAATTAATTTAATTATAAAAACATTAATTTTTTTTAATAAGTATTTAATTTATTGTAGTAGTATTATATTCAAAAAAATTTGTCTTTTATTATTGATAGCTATACTTATTATTGAGTTTTTTATTAATTACTTCTAATATTTGGGTTATTTTTACTCTATCTTGTTTCATAGAATCTCTTTCTCTTATAGTTACAGTATCATCTTCAAAAGTTTGAGTATCAACAGTAATACAATAAGGTGTTCCTATAGCATCTTGTCGTCTATACCTTCTACCTATAGTATCTTTTTCATCATATTGCACCATAAAATCACCTTTAATCATTTTTAATATTTCTAAAGCTTTTTCGGGCATCCCATCTTTTTTAACAAGAGGTAATACAGCTACCTTAACTGGAGCAAGTACAGGGGGAATTTTAAGAACTACTCTTTCTGTGCCATCTTCAAGTTTTTCTTCTTTAAAACTATAAGTTAATATAGCCAAAAACATTCTATCTAAACCGATTGATGTTTCAATAACATAAGGTATATAACTTTCATTGATTTCATTATCAAAATAACGTAATTTTTTGCCCGTGTATTTTTCATGAGCACTTAAATCAAAATTTGTTCTACTATGTATACCTTCTAATTCTTTAAATCCCATAGGAAAAGCAAACTCTATATCACAAGCAGCATTAGCATAATGAGCTAATTTATCGTGATCATGAAAACGATACATATCAGAAGGTATTCCAAGAGAAAGATGCCACTTTAATCTTTCTTCTTTCCAATAAGAAAACCATTCTAATTCAGTACCTGGCTTAACAAAAAACTGCATCTCCATTTGTTCAAACTCTCGCATTCTAAAAATAAATTGTCTTGCAACTATTTCATTTCTAAAAGCCTTACCTGTTTGAGCTATCCCAAACGGTATTTTCATCCTACCTGATTTTTGGACATTAAGAAAATTAACAAAAATACCTTGAGCTGTTTCGGGTCGTAAATAGACTTGATTAGACTCCCCGTTAACTGAGCCCATTTGTGTTGAAAACATAAGGTTAAATTGCCTTACTTCTGTCCAATTTTTTGTACCTGACACAGGGCAAGTAATACCAAAATCATCAATAATTTTCTTTAACTCTACCAAATCATTGTTATTTGATGCTTCGATAAATCTCTTATTTAGTAAATCTATGTTTTTTTGATAATCAGCTATTTTAGCATTTGTTTTAATAAACATTTGTTTATCAAACTTATCACCGAAACGCTGTGCAGCTTTAGAGATTTCTTTCAATATTTTATCTTCAAGTTTAGCTATATAATCTTCTATTAAAACATCTACACGGTATCGCTGTTTAGAATCTTTATTATCAATCATAGGATCATTGAAAGCATCAGCATGCCCTGATGCTTTCCATACCATAGGATGCATAAAAATAGCTGAATCAATGCCCACAATATTATCGTGGTAATAAACCATGTTTTTCCACCAGTAATTACGAATATTATTTTTCAGTTCCACTCCATATTGACCATAATCATAAACTGCTGATAAGCCGTCATATATCTCACTCGAAGGGAAAATATATCCATATTCTTTTGTGTGAGCTATAATTTTTTTTAATAATTCTTCATTATTTGCCATGCTGCAAAGTTATAAAAATTAAAGTAACTGCAAGTATTTTTATTAAAACTATACATAAACTCATAAATTACAATAATTTATAAAAATTATATTGAATACAAATAAAAATCTTTTTGTATTTTTATAATCGAAAACAATAATTAAATTATTTTTTACTTAACATACTTTACTTTAAGTAATGAAATTATGGCGATTAATATTTTTACCCTTATCACTAATATATGGGATAATTGTTTACATACGTAACAAACTTTACGAATATAAAATTTTACATTTTACTAGCTTTAACATTCCTATAATTAGTGTTGGTAATTTGTGTACGGGAGGCAGTGGAAAAACACCTCATGTAGAATATTTAATAAAATTACTTAGCGATAAATATAATGTTGCTGTGTTAAGTAGGGGATATAAACGCAATACTAATAATTTTATTGTAGCTAATACTTCAACCCAATGGCAACAAATAGGTGACGAACCCATGCAATATTTTAAAAAATTTAATAATATTATTGTTGCTGTAGATAGAAAACGAAAAAATGGTATTTATAATCTTATAAAACTATATAAAAATTTATCAGTTATATTGCTTGATGATGCTTACCAACACAGACAAGTAAAACCAGGTTTATCAATCTTATTAACAGATTATTATCATCCATATTATAACGATTATTTATTACCTACAGGTAATTTGCGTGAACCTCCATCAGAAGCTAAA
>DAOTOD010000127.1:0-4764 GCA_035451165.1 Bacteroidales bacterium | reverse complement strand
AACTCTATAAATACAAGATTCCATATCTCAATAATTAATGGATGTCCTGAATTAACAAGAGTATAGCCAGGTATTCTTTTTATTTCCTCTTCATCTCTAAGGTCAATATGTATTTCTGAACAGGGACCACAAGGCCCAGTATCTCCCATTTCCCAAAAATTATCTTTTTTTGAACCTGCTATAATCCTTTCAGAAGGTAAATATTCCAACCATATATCTCTTGATTCAGAATCCATTTCAAGATTTTCTTCTTTATCTCCTTTAAAATAAGTAGCATAAAGTCTTTTACTATCAATTCCATAAACATCTACTAGTAATTCCCAAGCCCATTTAATAGCTTCTACTTTAAAATAATCGCCAAATGACCAATTCCCAAGCATTTCAAACATAGTATGATGATATGTATCTATACCAACTTCTTCTAAATCATTGTGCTTACCTGACACTCTAAGACACTTTTGACTGTTGGCAACTCTTTTAAATGATGGTTGTTCATTTCCTAAAAAAATATCTTTAAATTGATTCATCCCTGCATTAGTAAACATCAAAGTTGGATCATTTTTTAATACAATAGGAGCTGAAGGTAATATCCTATGCCCTTTACTTTCAAAAAAATCAAAAAACTTTTGTCTTACCTCTTTAGAATTCATTTGCTAAACAAATTTTAAAATGATTAGTAAAATTTTATTCATAAAAAATTATATGTTTGCAAATTTAGATTTTTTTATTAACTTTGCCGATATTATAAAATCGTTTTAAACTCAATGGCCAAAATCAAAAGAAAAATTACTAAATATCACTTTGACCCAAAATCTCTTTCCTTTCAAAGAGTAAAAACTACATTTAAGGAAAGAATTTTAAAGTTTTTATATATAATTGCTGCAGGAACTGTATTTTCTATTATAGTTATAATATTAGCTTTTAATTTTATTGACTCTCCCAAAGAGAAAAAACTACGAAGAGAACTAACACAATACGAATTACAATTCAAATTACTTAACGATAGAATAGAAAAATTAAATTCAGTTTTAGCTGATATACAAAACAGAGATGATAACATATATAGAGTTATTTTTGAAGCAGAACCTATTCCATCGGAGGTAAGAAATGCCGGGATAGGAGGTGCTGAAAAATATGCTAATTTAGAAGGCTACGACAATTCTAAATTAATAATTGAAACGACTAGTAAAATAGACAAGCTGTCAAGACAATTATATGTTCAATCTAAGTCATTAGACGAAATTTTAGAAATGGCTAAAAACAAATCAAAAATGTTAGCCTCTATTCCTGCTATACAACCAATATCTAAAAACAAATCACAATTAGTATCAGGTTTTGGTTATCGTATCCATCCTATTTATAAAACTATGCTATTGCATACAGGACTCGATTTTGCCGCTAAACCAGGCACTCCTGTATATGCTACCGGTGATGGAAAAGTAATAAAACCTGATAATGACCAAACAGGCTACGGAATAGTTGTTATAATTGACCATGGCTATGGTTATCAAAGTTTATATGCCCACCTTAGTAAAAGTATTGTAAAACCAGGACAACAAGTAAAAAGAGGGCAACTAATTGGATATGTAGGTAATACAGGCTTGTCGGCTGGCCCTCATTTACATTATGAAATAATTAAAAATAATAAAAAAATTAATCCTATACACTATTTTTATAATGATTTAACTCCCGAAGAATATCAAAAACTTTTACAAGAAGCTTCTAAAGTTAATCAATCCTTATCATAATCATTTATTCTATTACTATTAATAAAAATGGATGAGCTTCTAAAAACTGATAAACTATATTATACCATTAGTGAAGTTGCTAATATTTTTAATGTAAAACCTTCGTTAATAAGGTTTTGGGAAAATGAATTTGATATTATACGACCACAAAGAAATAAAAAGGGAAATCGCCTTTTTACTAAAAAAGATATAGAAAATTTTTACATTATATATCATTTAATTAAAGAAAAAGGTTATACCATACAAGGTGCTAAAAAAAAATTAAAATTGCTCCCCCCCTCTGATACAACAAATAAAACTGAAATTGTGATGATATTAAAAAAAATTAAAACTTTTTTACTTGATATACAAAAAAATCTTTAACACAAAATCAAAAATAACTTCCCGTTGTTAAATAATTATGTACATAATCTTCTATACCTTCCTCTAATGAATAAAAAAATCGTTTATACCCTTGTGATAAGAGCTTATTTATTTCTGCTTTAGTAAAATATTGATATTTATCTCGTATGTCTTCAGGAATATCAATAAATTCTATTCTTTCTTCTAATCCCATACTTTTAAAAACTGCCCTAACTAAATCTAAAAAAGTTCTAGCTATTCCAGTACCTACATTATATAAGCCACTTTCAGGTTTTGTTTGCATCATAAAATAACAAATATCAACAACATCTTTAACATAAATAAAATCTCTTAATTGCTTACCATCTTCATATTCAGCACGATGAGATTTAAACAATTTTACTACTCCATTTTCTTTAATCTGATTATAAGCATGATAAACAACGGAAGCCATTCTACCTTTATGATATTCGTTAGGACCATAAACATTAAAAAATTTAACACCTGCCCAAAAAGGAGGCTTCGTTGATTGTTGTAAAACCCATTTATCAAATTCATTTTTAGATTCTCCATAAGGATTAAGAGGTCTTAATTTTTCTACAATAGAATGATCATCTATATAACCCAATTCTCCTAAGCCATAAGTAGCAGCCGAAGATGCATAAACTAAAGGTATTTGGAAAAAAGTTGCTAATTCCCATATTCTACAACTATAATTAAAATTTAATTCATCAAAAATTTGTTTATTAAATTCCGCTGTATCAGTACGTGCTCCTAAATGAAAAATAAAGTTTACTTCTTTATAATTTTCTAAAAACCACGTAAAAAAATCGTTTCTTTCAATTTTTTTTATATAAGCTTTTTGTTCTATATTTTTATTTTTTATCTCTTTCGAGAAATCATCAACAATTACTAATTCTTTTAAACCTTTATTATTCAACTTATTAATAAGACAACTCCCTATAAAACCTGCTGCACCCGTTACAATTATCATAATATAAAATTATTTAGATTATTATCAATAATAAAACCTAATTGTATGGCTTTTTCACATAATAAATTTACAGCTTTTTTACATTCATCATTTAAACTTAATGTATATTCATTAACATATAAATTTATATGCGAATTTATTGTTTTTTCACTTAAAGAAGAAGAATATTTTTTCACAAAATCCATATAATCTCCTTTACAACTTAAACCATATATTATACTATCATGTATTAATTTATTTAATTCTAGTATCAATTTTTTGGGCAAACTTCTTTTAACAAAAATACCACCAAGTGGCAAAGGTAAATTATATTTAGCTCCCCACATCTCACCCAAATCTAATATTTTTATAAGTTTTTTTTGTTCATAAATAAATCTATCTTCATGAATTATCAATCCGGCATCAACCTTATTATTTACAACAGCATCACTTATTTCTGAAAAAAGCATTTCTTGTTTATTCCTTATTTGAGGGAAAAAAATTTTCAATAATAAATTGGCTGTAGTGTATTCGCCTGGAATTGCTATTTTATAATTTAAATTATCTTCAATATTTAAAGAATTCTTACTTACTAACAAAGGACCATAATTTTTACCAAAAGCTCCCCCTGCATCAAGTAATATATATTCTGAATGTGCATACAACCAGCTATGAAAACTCAATTTTGTAACATCCAATTCTCCCTTTAAAGCTTTTCTATTAAGTTTTTCGATATCTTCTACTATAAAATTAAAATTTATGCCTGACTTTTCAATCTTATTATTAACAATAGCATCAAAAATAAAAGTATCATTAGGACAAGGAGAAAAACCTAAACTTAAAGTTAAATCAGATGACATTTAATAAATAAATTAATGATTTATGTAAATTATTGATTGCTAAATTTAATTGCCATGTAGCTCTATTAAGCTCATAAGTATAATTAGATATACTTCTTAATGCTATGAAAGGTATATTATTTAAAACACAAGCATAAAAAAACGCAGCACTTTCCATTGTTTCAATTATAGGTAAAGACAATATCTCTCGCGGTAATTCTGCCTTACTAACAATTTGAGTTTTATTAACAGTAATGCCATTAGCAAAAGGTATATTATTATCATAAAATGCTAACAAAGATGAAAAATTATAATTACAATGTATAAAATTCTTAAATAAAAAATTTTTATCATCTTCCATAAAATCAAGCCTATTATTAAATCTATCATAAATCTCAAAAAAACAATCTTTACTAACAAAAAAAACATCGCCTTTTTCGCCTTGGCCACAAATTAATCCTGCAATACCTACATTAATAGCAACATCAAACTTATAATGGTTAAAAATATTGCCGATAAAATAAGCTGTTGGAACCATTCCTATCCCTGTCACCATCGAATATACTTTATGTCCTAAAAAATTAGACTTATTTATTGTATTATTTTTTTGCAAATCTTTTTGTTTAAATATAGCTGGTATCTCGAAATCGGTGGCTGCCACAATAAGAATACGCATAGTTAATGTTGTTAAGTAAAATTACACTGTAAAAATATATAATAACTAAAATAAATTAAATTAATTTTTTCAATAAGTATAGTAAAATTAATAAAAGAAGCAAACTTATAAACTAAATTAATTTACTCTGTTTAAAGCTTTACATATATTTCTAACTCGTTTTTAATGATAAAAATAAAAAATAAT
>DAOTOD010000126.1:0-4790 GCA_035451165.1 Bacteroidales bacterium | reverse complement strand
ATAAGAAAAATAATTCGAAATATATTAAATACTATTAACCAGTATATAAATTGTTTTAAAAGGCTTTTTATAATAGTCAAAGATATTTTCATTTACATTGTTTCATTAATTATTATTTAGCTTTGGTACTTAATATTTGTAATTCCTTTAAATAGGCATCACTTATATTTTGATTAAATTTCTTTGCTTTTAAAGCATCTTCATATGCTTTTTTATATTCACCCATAGCTTTATAACATAAAGAACGGTTGTAATAAGCACTACCATTTTGAGGATTTATTTTAATCACATTAGTATTATCTTCAATGGCCTTTTCATAGTTTTTTAATTGAAAATAAGCTACACCTCTATAAAAAAAATCATTTACATTAGAAGCATTTTTCGAAATAACATAGTTATAATCGTTAATAGCACTATCAGGTTTATTAAGATTCAGGTAACTATACCCTCTATATCTATAATTATTAATATTATCAGGTTTTAATTTAATGGCATAATTAAAATCAAATATTGCTTTTTCAGGTAAATTCATTTTCATATATGTAATACCTCTGTTAACCCATGGATCTAAATAATTACTATCAAGAACAATAGCTTTTGTATAGTCAGCTATTGAAAGTTCATATTTTTCTTGTAACCCAAATAAATTGCCTCTGTTAGAATAAATAGTGGGATCGTTGGGGCTGATTTCAAGAAATATATTATAATCTTTAAGAGCTTTATCGTATTCTTTTGTTTCCCGCGCAAAATAATTACCTCTATTTTTATATGCTACATCAACTTTGCGAGGAAACTTTTCAATAACATCGGTCCATAATGTATAATTGTTTTTCCATATTTGGGTTCTTTGATATGTTAAATAACTTAAAATACTGATATATATAAATAATATAAAACCTATCAAATATTTTATTGTTAATACTATCTTTAATCTTCTCCACAAATAACTAAATCCTTCGGCTATTAAAAATGAAAGGCCTATATATGGAATATATGAATATCTATCGGCCATTAAAGCTTTACCAACAGAAACGAACTGTATGACAAGCAATATTGTTACAAAATAAAACAAAATACAAAATACGGGAAGTTTATAATTTCTTTTATAAAAATATCCTAGTAAAATAAAAATAGCTATTACAATAAATGGGGAAGCATAAAATGTCCAGTGCAACGTTTCTTTTATTGGGAATGTAGATGGATATGGGTAAAATGCCGATAATTTAATAGGTATAATAAATTTTATCATATAAGCTAAAAATCCATATGATGCAAACATAATTCTTTGAGGTATAGTTAATATTTTCCAGTCACCTATTGATTCTTTAGATTGAGCTTTATAAGTAATATAAATTATTATTATACCTACTATAAAATAAGGTATTTTTTCAAGAATAACCCTCCATGTCAATTTTCTGTTCTGTAGATAATTAAAAAGTAGTAAAACTAAACCGTAAATTGCAGCAGCAGGCTTTGATAAAATTGATAAACAAAAAAATATAAAAGTTAAAATATATAATAATATTGATTTAGAATTTTTATAATTATATTGATACCACGTTATTAAGCCTAACATAAAGAAAAAAGAATATAACACATCTTTACGTTCCGAAATCCAACTTACTGATTCGACATGCATAGGGTGTACCCCAAATAATAGAGCAACTATAATAGCTATTTCAATTCTTTTTCTACTTATTAAATAAAATAATATGAATACAAGTATAGTATTAAAAACATGAATTAAAACGTTAGTAAAATGAAATGTATATGCAGAAATACCAAAAAAATCATCTGGTATTTTTTTAGAAAAACGATAATCAATAGCTAGTGAAATTATTGTAAGTGGATGATAATTATAAACTATAATATTAGAAAAAATATTTTTTATGTTTTCAAGTGATAAATTTTTTATATATTCATTTTCATACACATATGCAGGATCGTCCCAATTAGTAAAACTATTTTTTAAGCTTGGTGAAAAAATTAACCATGTTGTAACAGCAATAAATAATATTGTTAATAATAAATTATGTTTTTTTATAGAACGACTTTCATTATTTAGCTTTGGATTAATAGTTGTTTTTTTTAATTTTTTTTTATCAAATTTTGAATTTGAATAAGACATATTTAATAATTATTTTAAACGAGGAAATATCATTTTGTATGCAGTTTTGATATTCCCTTTAGTTATTTCGGATAACTTTTTCTTTAATAGAGTTCTTTTTAATGAATTTATTCTGTCGATAAATAAAACTCCATCTAAATGATCATACTCATGTTGTATAATTCGAGCTATTATGCCTTCATAAACTTCATCATGCATATTAAATTGTTCATCTACATATTTAATTCTTATGTTATAAGGACGGCTTACTTCTTCCCTTATATCAGGTATGCTTAAACAACCTTCTTCTAATGACCATTCTTCGCCTGTACGTTTAATAATATGTGCATTAATGAATACTTTTTTAAAATTTGTACTTTCTTTGAATTCCTTAGAATAAGGATTGGCATCTATTACAAAAACTCTTATAGATTGATTAATTTGAGGGGCAGCCAAACCTACTCCGCCCGAAGCATACATAGTTTCCCATAAATTTTGTATAATTTTTTGAAGGTCAGGATAATCAGGTGATATGTCTGTGGCAACTTGTCTTAATACAGGTAAGCCATATGCTGCTATAGGTAAAATCATAGTTAATTGATTAATAATGGTTTATAATTTTCATTTTTAATAATATCCATATATGATTGAAGAAGAATAACAGCGCTAACAGAATCAATTAAAGACTTATTTTGTCTTTTACTTTTTTTAATACCACTTTCTATAATTGATCTATATGCTATTTTAGAAGTAAATCGCTCATCTAAAAGTACTACTGGAATATCAGGAAATTTTTTCTTTAAAGCCTTACCAAATTGTATTACTATTTTATATATTTCTGATTCGCTATTGTCTAATTTTTTAGGTTCTCCTATTACAAAACACTTAATTTTATTATGTTTCGAATAATTTATTATGTAATTCATAGCTTCGTGTGATAATACAGTATCTAATGCACCTGGTATAATACAGTTCTCATCAGTAACTGCTAATCCTACTCTCTTAGTCCCATAATCTATTGCTAATATTCTTCCTTCTTCTTGCATGTATAAATTTTCATGCAAAATTAATAATATTTATTAATGGTTTATATGTAAAAAGTTTAATCTAAAATATAATCTTTTTAAAGTAACAATTTTGCAGATATACTTTTTTATTTATAGCTTTGCAAAAAATAAAAAAAACTATTGTTTTATGAGTAAACTTGCTGTTGTTGCTTTTGGAGGTAATGCTCTTATTAGAGGAGAGCAAAAAGGCACAATTGATGAACAAGAAACTAATGTATATGATACTTGTTCAAAAATTTTTGAGTTAATCCGAAAAGATTATAATTTAGTTATTACACACGGTAATGGTCCTCAAGTAGGCAATGTTTTACTCCAGCACGAGGCTGGTGAAAGTGTATATGGAATACCTAAAATGCCTATGGACTTTTGTGTAGCTGAAACACAAGGCTCTATTGGTTATATGATAGAACAACAACTTAGAAATGTACTAGAAAAAAATAATAAGTATCGCGATATTATCACTATAATAACACAAGTAGTCGTAGATAAAAATGATCCTGCTTTTCAGAATCCTACTAAACCAGTAGGCCCTTTTTATCCTAAAGAAGAAGCTGACAAATTAGCTAATACTAATAATTGGGTTTTTAAAGAAGACCCCCGCAAAAGAGGATGGAGAAGAGTAGTTGCTTCACCTAAACCTAAAAGCATAAATAATTGTAAGTCGATTGAAACATTAGCTCGTAGCGGACAAATTGTTATAGCAGTAGGAGGAGGAGGAATCCCTGTATTTTATGTAGAACCTAATAAATTACAAGGTATAGATGCAGTAATTGATAAAGATCTTGCTTCTGCTTTACTAGCTTCTCAAATTAAAGCTGATTATTTTTTTATTTTAACTGACGTACCTAAAGCTTGCATAAATTTTCATACTCCTGAAGAAAAAAAATTAGATGTAATTACAGTATCTGAAGCTTATAAATATTTAAATGAAGGCCACTTCGCAGAAGGAAGTATGGCACCTAAAATAAGAGCAGCTATTTATTTCGTCGAAAACGGAGGACAAGAAACTATAATCACTACTGCTGCTGAATTACATAAAGATAATTGTGGAACGAAAATAATTAAAGGATAGGACTTAAAGTAGTTGTGTAACAAAAAACTAATTAAATAAGTATAAATAAATATTTTAATTAGATAATTATTAAATGTATAAGTGTCCTAATTGTGGAACTTCTTTAGTTGCAGGTGCAAAATTTTGTCATAATTGTGGTAATTATTGTTATGACTTAACTTATAATTTGGTAGCAGAACAAAAAAATACCACTAATATTAAAAACCAGAATAATTACAATGAAGAAAATGCTACTCTTGTTGGAAAACCTTATAAATATAAGTTTTTCAATTATAAAGCTAACGAACACAGAAAAAAAATGCGTAGGAGACTAATACTTTTTGTAATTTTTATCTCAATAATTTTGTCAATGTATGTTATAATTTCGTTAATAGTATCATATTATAATAAACAGTAATTAATAATTAAAAATAAAGTTAAATATGCCTTTTAATTTGAGAAACAGAAGCTTCTTAAAGCTTTTAGATTTTACACCAGCAGAAATAAAATATTTATTAGAGCTTTCAAAAGAGTTAAAAAAAGCTAAATATGCAGGGACAGAACA
>DAOTOD010000125.1:0-4820 GCA_035451165.1 Bacteroidales bacterium | reverse complement strand
AAAATGAATTACCCGATAGCTCTATATATTCTTATCAAAAAAATAACTTATACTCTTTTCAGGTAGCAAAAAATATGTTTATTAGAAAAGATTATATAGATACAATATATAATAAAATTGCTGAATCTGAACTATTAAAACAAAAACAATACAAATATAGTGACTTGGGCTTTATTTTATTAAAGCTAATAATAGAAAAATTAACCGAAACTGACTTTAACAACTTCCTGCAAAAAACTTTTTATAAACCATTAGGACTATCAACAATGTGCTTTAACCCTCTCGAAAATTTTCCAATAGAAAGAATTGTACCTTCAGAAAATGATAAATATTTTCGACACCAAATAATACAAGGTTATGTTAACGACCCTACAGCTGCTATGCTAGGCGGAATATCAGGCCATGCAGGTTTATTTTCTAATGCAAATGATATTGCTATTATAGCCCAAATGCTCCTACAAAAAGGTATATATGGAGGTATATCTTTTTTATCCAAAGAAACTATTAAAGAATTTACAAAATATCAATTCCCAAAAAGTAATAATAGAAGAGCTTTAGGATTTGATAAACCAATACACGACGAAAACAATAAACAAACTTGTAAAAATGCTTCATTTAATAGTTATGGACATTCAGGCTTCACAGGTACTTATTTATGGATTGACCCAGACAAAGAATACATATTTATATTTCTATCTAATAGAACATATCCTGATGCTTCTAATAATAAATTACTAAAAAATAATATTAGGAACAATTTACACCAGTTAGGATACGAAGCTATTAAATCTTCTATTATGTAGTATTAACCCAATACTCTCTTTACAGATTTACGAAATTTTTCCAATGATTCATAAATTAAATCATAACAAATATTTAAAGGCGGAGCAATCCTTATACAATTAGAAGCAAATAAAAAGGTATCTACCATTAGTCCATTAATTAAAGATTCTATTATTATTTTATAAACAATTTCATAAGTCTCAAATTCAACAGCTATAAATAATCCTTTTGAACGCACATCTTTGACTCCTTTAATATCTTTTAATCCCTTTACAAAAAATTCCTCTTTCTGAATAACTTGCTCTATAAGATTTTCTCTTATAATAACTTCTAACGAAGCTAAAGCAGCTGCACAACTAACAGGATGCCCTCCAAAAGTAGTTATATGTGATAACTCTGGATTATTAGCAAACGAAGACATTATCTCCTTTGAAGTAATAAATGCACCTAAAGGCATACCACCTCCCATTGCTTTAGCTATAGTAATAATATCAGGAATTATATCATAATGTTCAAATCCAAATAACTTACCTGTTCTCCCAAACCCAGTCTGAACCTCATCAAAAATTAATAATGCTCCCACCTCCTTACATCTTAAACGTAAAGCTTTCAAAAAATCTTTCTTAGCTGCTATAACTCCTGCCTCGCCCTGCACAGGTTCAACTATAACACATGCAACTGAACTATCTATCTTATTAAGCTCTTCAATATTATTAAAAGATAATACTTTATGACCAGGTATCAGTGGCCTAAAAATGTCTTTAAAATAATCACTACCCATCACAGTCAAGGCCCCTTGAGTACTTCCATGATATGAGTTTTTAAAAGAAATAGTATGATATCTACCAGTATATTTTTTTGCCAATTTTATAGCGCCTTCATTTGCTTCACTCCCAGAATTAACAAAATAAATATTTGACAAAGATGATGGTAATAAATTTATAATAGCTTCAGCAAATTTAATTTGAGGAGAAAGTATAAGTTCTCCATATACCATAACATGTAGGTACGCTTCTAATTGTTCTTTTATTGCCTTAATTATCTCAGGATGCCTATGCCCAACATTACTAACCGAAATACCTGAAATTAAATCAATATATTCCTTACCATCACTATCAAAAATCTTACATCCTTCAGCTTTAATTATTTCTATAGCTAAAGGTTTAGAAGATGTTTGAGCTAATATATTAAAAAATAATTGTCTATTATTAATCATAACTTTGCAACTTATAAAAAAAATTAATAGTCTTAAAACATAAATTAAAATTATACGTATAAAACATTTTGAAATATGTTAAAATTAACATGTTTTTTTTTATTTAATATAAAACTATTTTTTTTTTGTAAAATTGTTAACTTTATTTCAATTTTTGAAATTTAAACTTTTATAAATTCTATGAAGAAATTTGTACCACTTCTTTTCATTATTTTTTTCTTCCCTTTTTCACATTCATATTCACAAACTAATATTTCAGGTATAGTCAATTTATATACAAGAATTACAAAAATTGACACTAATGAATGTGAAGATACTATATGGACAACCGGATTAAATGGATTTAAAGTAGGTGATACTGTATTAATAATTCAAATACAAGGAGCAAATATAAATTTTTCTAATACTTCTTCTTTTGGAGAAGTCACAAATTACGATAATACTGGTAATTATGAAATAAATTTTATAGCTAAAACTTTTGGGAATGGATTACTTTTAAAACACAGATTAATTAAATACTATGATACACATGATTCAGCAAGAGTACAATTAGTTAAAATACCATATTATAATTCTGCTAATGTAGTAGGAACTATAACCTGTCCTGCTTGGAATGGAACAACCGGAGGTATTATTGCAATATCTGCAGGTGACTTAACTTTAAATAATAACATTGATGCAACAGGGAAAGGATTTAGAAAAGGTCAAGGTACCGCTTCACCTATCGAACTAAGAACAAAATATTTTTATTCAAAGCCTGATTCTGGATGTTATAAAGGTGAAGGAATTCATATTATGCCATTATCTTATATATTTGGGAAAGGAAAAAATTCTAATGGTGGTGGAGGTGCTAATTGCGTTGAAAATGGAGGTGGTGGCGGGGGAAACGTAGGTAAAGGAGGTAATGGTGCCCATTCTTACTTTTATCCTAGCTACTATAGCATAGGTATGAGAGGAATAGGAGGTGCTGCCCTTGATTATACAAACCCATCAAATAAAATATTTATGGGTGGTGGTGGTGGTGGTGGAAATGCAAGATACGCTGCTAATGCTTCTATCGCTCCGGGAGCCCCAGGAGGAGGTATTGTTATTATTATTGCAAACAACTTAAATGGTAATGGCTACTCTATAAAAGCAAATGGAGCAGATGCAATAAACCGTCCACGTGGTACTGGCGGCGGCGGAGCAGGAGGAGTAATGTTATTGAATGTAAACTCTTTCAACCCTTCAGGAGTAAACCTCGAAGCAAAAGGAGGTAAAGGCGGAGATTCACACTTAGCAGGATCTGTAAAATATGGACCTGGGGGTGGCGGTGGTGGCGGCGCTATATGCTTTACTAGTTCATCTCTACCTAGCGGCGTAACAATAGATGTATCAGGTGGGCTCCCAGGTATAAGTTATATGACTCCACCTCCTATACTAGATAATGAACCAGGAGACCCAGGAGATACACTTTTCAATGTATCTATAGCTCAAGGAACTGTTGCTTTATTACCACCTATAATACTTGGACCAGATATTCATTTGTGCCAACCAGGAACTGTTACACTAGACGCAGGTCCTGGTTATACAAATTACTTATGGTCCACTGGCGAAACAACACAATCTATTAACGTAACAACATCAGGAACTTACTGGGTAAAAGGAACATCTACTTTATTTGCTTCTTGCTATTCACTAGATACAATAATAGTCGGTTTCCATACTCCCCCTACCGCTTATGCAGGAAAAGATTCTATGATTTGCTATGGACAAAGTATACAACTAACAGCTAGCTTAGGAGATAATTACTTATGGAGTAATGGCAATACTACTAATACCATTACTGTTACTCCATCTGTAACAACTACCTATACTGTAACCGTTTCAGATATATGGGGATGTGGTACAACAGATGATGTTGTAGTTTTCGTAGATAAAGTAAATGTTAATATAGGCGATGATGACACTATTTGCCGCGGTCAATCTAAAATTATTGCATCCTCTGTCTCCGGTGGTATACCTCCTTACACTTATGCATGGTCAGGTGGAGGCGGTACTAATTCTTCAATCACTATCACACCTCTTACTAATGTATCATATAAAATCACTGTCACTGACTCATATGGTTGTAAGGGCACTGATTTAATTATTGTTAGGGTTAGTAATCCAACTGTCAATGCTGGCACAGATAAAAGTATATGTATACAAGACAGTACTACATTAGCCGCCACAGTGTCAGGAGGTTATGCTCCAATATCTTACCTGTGGTCCCCCGGTTCTTATACTTCAAATTCAATAAAAGTATCACCTCCAACAACTACCTCTTATACAGTTCAAATAACTGACAATGTTGGATGTACTAAAACAGATGGAGTACTAGTAAATGTGAGTAATCCTATAACAAATATTAGTAATGATACTATTATTTGTTATGGTAACAATGTTAATTTAAAGATTTCTGTATCAGGAGGTTCTCCCCCTTATAATTATTCATGGTCACCTGGCAATTATACTACTGCAACTATTAATGTAACCCCTCTTAACGATACTAAATATTTCGTTACAATAACAGATTCCTATAACTGTAAAGCTTATGATTCTGTCCAAGTTAATATAAGTCATATAATAACCAACGCAGGGCAAGATGATACAATATGTATAGGTGGATCTACTACTTTAACTGGGAATGGTTTTGGCGGATATACCCCATATTCATACTCTTGGTCTCCTGGGGGATACAATAATCCATCTATTATAGTAAGCCCTTCAACAACTACTACTTATACTTTTAATTTAACCGACTCCGTAGGTTGTACCGTTTCTGATAATGTAATAGTAA
>DAOTOD010000124.1:0-4835 GCA_035451165.1 Bacteroidales bacterium | reverse complement strand
CAAAAATACCATGTGCCTTTATGTATGATTGGCATCCCTGATTGTTGGGGTGAATCAGGTGAACCTGATGAATTAATGCAAAAATTTGGCTTGACCGCAGAAAATATAGCAAATAAAGCTATTAACCTTATTAATCAAATAAAAAATAATGAATAAAAATTTTAAGCTAATAATAATATTATTATTGTTATTATTAATAATACCTAAAATACAAAATATAACTGCTTCACATATACAAAAAAACACAAAAGAATCAATAGATAGTGATACTACTGATAAAAAATATCTAATAGGCAAATTTAATCCAACTCAAGATACAAATTTTATACTTGTTAATCACAATTATTCTAATAAAAATGTCTTTATCAGAAAACCTGTATGGGAAGCATATAAAAAAATGGCTGATGACGCAGCAAAAGAAGGAATTAAATTAGTAATACTATCAGGAACAAGAACTTTTGAACGACAAAAAGAAATATGGGAAAGTAAATGGACAGGAAACAAAAAAGTAAACGGCAAAAATCTTTCTATTGAAATACTCGACCCTGTCGAAAAAGCAATAACAATACTTAAATACACCGCCATGCCAGGTACTTCAAGACATCATTGGGGCACAGATGTTGACCTTAATAGCCTCAATCCTTCATATTTCAAATCAGGATATGGCAAAAAAATACTAGAATGGCTTGAAAAAAATGCTTATAAATATGGATTTTGTCAACCTTATACTGAAAAAAATAATCAAAGACCCTTAGGACATGAAGAAGAATGCTGGCACTGGTCTTACATACCATTATCTTCAAAATACTTAAATTTGTATATTAAATATATTAATAATGAAGATATTAAGGGATTTAAAGGTGATGAAACTGTAATGAAAATCAATATTATTGATAATTATATGAAAACCATAAATAAATCATGTTATGAAAATTAACACTCAATTATTATTAATACTTATATTATTACCTGTTATATCTATATCTCAACAAAACTTATATCGGGTGTTTTTTACCGATAAAAACAATTGCACTTTTAACCCATATAATTACTTTGATCATAAAGCAATAGAACGAAGAATTAAAAATAATATTAATCTTTACGATTCATCTGACTTCCCCGTGAATGAAAATTATATTAATAAAGTAAAAGAATATTCTGATAGTCTAATATCAATAAATAGGTGGTTCAACTATATTTGCATTACTACTGATAATCAAAAAATTAATGACATATCTCAATTACCTTTTGTAAAAAACATAGAAGCATTAACATTAAAAGGTAATTTATGTTCTAATGATAATATCAATGAAGATACAATAACTATATTAACCAATGATGTTAAAAACCTGCTTATCAAGCAAACAGAAATACTTGAAGGAAAATTATTTGATAGCGCCGGCTATGACGGTAAAGGAATAAGAATAGCTATTTTTGATGCAGGTTTCCCTACAGTAAATATTAGCAACGCTTTTAAAAAAATAAGAGATGAAGGTAGAATAATTAAAACATGGGATTTTGCTAAAAATAAAGAATTTGTTTATGGGTATTCATCACATGGCTTAATGGTAATGTCATGTATAGCAGGAATTTATCAGGGACAAAAAATAGGACTTGCAACCGGAGCTGAATTTTTATTAGCCAGAACTGAAGTAAATGGTGAACCTTATTTTGAAGAAGAAAATTGGCTTCAAGCTGTAGAATGGGCCGATAAAAACGGTGCAGACATTATAAATAGCAGTTTAGGTTATACATACCAAAGATATTTTAATTATGATATGAATGGAAAAACAAGCTTAGTAGCTAAAGCTGCTAATTTAGCCGCTAAAAAAGGAATATTAGTAGTAAATGCAGCTGGGAATGAGGGTGATTCAAAGTGGAAAGTTATAGGAACACCTGCCGATGCAGATAGCGTACTCTCTATAGGTGGAATTGACCCGGAAACTTATTATCACATATATTTCAGCTCTTATGGACCAACCAGTGATGGTAGAACGAAACCTAATGTGTGCGCCTTTGGAGAAGTAGCAGCTATAACAAAAAAAGATGAAATAAAAAAAGTACAAGGAACTTCCTTTTCAAGCCCTTTAATTGCAGGCTTTGCTGCTTGTGCATGGCAAGCAAATCCTCAATTAAATAATATGGAACTTTTTAAAGAAATTGAAAAATCAGCTCATCTATACCCATATTTCGACTATGCACATGGTTATGGAATACCTAAAGCAAGCTACTTCTTAAATAAAAAGAAATCTAATAAACCCACCTTTGAATTTATAAAAAAAGTTGATGAAATAATTATAAAAATATACCCTGAATACCTTATTGATAATTCATTACCTAATTTATTGTACTGCAATATACAAAACGAAACAGGTAAAATTGAATTATATAAAGTAATTCAAGTTGAACAAGAAGAAGTATCAAAAATAATAATTAACAATAATTTAAAAAATAAAATAATAAATGCACATTATAAAGGATATACCAACTCTATTAAAATAAATTAATATGAAAATATTAAAAATATTATTTACATCATTCCTCATAAACATAATTTTTATAAATAATAATAATAGTTATTCTCAACGAATATTACTTGAACAAGATGTATTAAAAGATACCATAAAAAAAACTTTTGGCCCTAATCTTAAAAATTTTATACACTTTTACCTAGGATATGGCTTTATAGTAGGTAAAAATTCTCAATCTAATAATAATATTATATATGGTAAAAGCAATGTTTTTGAAATTGGCGTTAGATACAAATATAAATTATCTAATTACTATTCTATAGGTTCTACTTTATCATATAATACTTTTTCTTATTGTATTAAACAAGATTCTAATAAAATAATACCTAATAATAAAATACATCAAAAAGAAACATTAATTGCATATACATTATCTTATAGTTTCTACAATCGCTTTAACTATGGGAAACGAGGAAATTATATAGGAAATTTTATTGATTTAGGAATAAATGGTGAATGGTGTTTTACTAATCGCCATTTCTTTAAAGATAATTTAGGAAGCGGAATTATAGCTAAAACTTCTATAAAAGGGTTAAGATTTTATGAACCTTTTTATTATAACTTGTATGGTAACATAGGTTTTAATCGTATAGTTTTAACCTGTAAATATAGAATGTCAAATATGTTTAAATCAAAATATAATTATCCACAAATGCCCCCATTCACGATAGGAACACAAATAGGATTACATTAAAAATTATTTTTTTCTAATCAACATTATACCATCTCTAAAGGGTAAAAGTAAATTATCTACTTCATTATCATATAAAACTAAATGATTAAACGCAGCCATAGCTTTAGATTCAGGGTCATCATGCTTGTTAGGATAAGGCACTTTACCATTCCACAAAGCATTATCAACAATTAAAAAGCCACCTGAAGTTATTAAAGGCTTTAACATACGAAAATACGCAGGCGCTCTTCTATGATCAGCATCTAAATATATAAGATCAAACATACCTGTTAAGGTAGGAATTATATCAATAGCATCTCCCTTATGTAAAAATACTTTACTAGTAAGACTAGCTTTATGTATATTACTTAATATAATACCTTCTAATTCAATATTTTGTTCTATAGTATGAATTTCACCATCATCTCTTAATCCAGCACTAAGACAAATTGTTGAATAAGCTGTAAAAGTACCTATTTCAAGAATACGTTGAGGCCTAAGCATTAATGATAACATTTCTAAAAACTTACCCTGTAAATGACCTGCCAACATACGAGGATTAATCATCCTTAAATGAGTCTCTCTATTAATAGTGCTTAAAAGCTTAGACTCTGGCTTCGATACACTACTACAATAATCATATAAATGTTGAATATCCATAATTAATTAGCTTTATAAATAAGAATACTTAAATTATCAAACCTTAATATTTCATTAGATACTTCTAATATGTCTGAAGCTGTTATGTTTTCAATTTTTTGAAAAATCTTATCTATGGGGTCTACTTTATCAAACACTATTAAACTCTTTCCTATAGATAACATTTCGTTAAGATTAGACTCCAATGATATTGCTATTTGTCCCATTAACTGATTTTTTGCTCTTAAAAGTTGAATAGGTCCTAATTTAATCTCACATAATTTATTCAATTCCTTACGTATAAGCTCAATTATTTTATTTACATTTTCATTCTCACAACTAAAATATATATTAAATACCCCAGTATCACAAAAAGGAATATAACTTGAATATATATTATAACTATACCCATATTTTTCTCTTATTTGTAAACTCAATCTACTAGTCATAGTAGGGCCACCTAAAAAATTATCAACCAACGTGAAAGGTATCCTTTTTTTATCCTTATTATTATAAGCTATAGAACCTATTATACAATGAGAATGATTAACATTTTTAATCTTTTCTACTATAAATTTACTATTTTTATTTTGAAAAAATTCACGTTTATTACTTTCTTTATCTGTCAAGGACTGTAAAAAATATTTTTGTAATATGTGAACAAGATTATTAAACTTAATTTTACCAACCGAGCAAATAACTATATTTTGATTAACATAATTACGTTTAATAAAGTTAATAATCTTATTTTTTGAAAATGACTTAATTATTTCTGGTTCCCCAAGTATGCTATGAGAAAGGCTATGCCCTGCAAATAATAATTCTTCAAATTCATCATATATTAACTCTTGTGGATCATCTTTATAAGAGTGTATTTCATCAATAATAACATCCTTTTCTTTTTCTATCTCTTTATATGGAAAGATAGAATTAAATAACACATCTGCTAACAATTCTGCTGCTCTTTTATAATAACGAGGTAAAAAAGAAAT
>DAOTOD010000123.1:0-4872 GCA_035451165.1 Bacteroidales bacterium | reverse complement strand
ATAGTAAATATCTTGAAGTATTTCTATTTTTTACAGCTATTGTTACTGTATTATTTGACTTTATGTGAAAATTTATTAAGTCAGTTAGGTTTAAGTTGGTTAATATATCAACATTGTGAACTATAAAAGGTTTATTATCGTTTCGTAAAAATGCAGATAATTTTTTAATAGCGCCACCAGTATCTAAGAGTTTATCATTTTCATCAGAAAAATAAAAATTAACTTTAGGATATTTTTGGGGAAGATAATTTTTTATATAATTGCCCAAATGATGTAAATTAACAGCTATATTATTAATACCTGCATTGATTAAGTTTTTTATGACATAGTCAATCATAGGTATTCCTGCTACAGGGACTAAAGCTTTAGGGATATTATCAGTAAGTGGTTTTAACCTTGTTCCTTTACCAGCTGCTAAAATTAAAGCTTTCATTTAGGTATAATTTAATTTATTAAATTAAAATATAATTGAATATAAAATATTCCTATGCTAGCAAGTAATGTGAATAAAGTACAAGGTAGGCCTACTTTCAAAAATTGTATAAAATTAATTTTAACACCATATTTATTAGCTGATTCAACAACTATAAGATTAGCCATAGCACCTATTATTGTAGCATTACCAGCTAATGTTGCTGAACTGGCTAAGCTAATCCATAATAAATTACTATTTACAGCTTTCATTATAGGTAACATAACAACAGTATATGGTACGTTACTAATAATTTGAGACATAACTAAACTTAGTCCATGTAGAAAGACAACTCCTTGAATATTATTGTTTAAAGGATTAGCATTTAATATATATTGCATTGTGCTTGTATTTTCAATACCTTTAACTACAATAAATAAAGAAGAAAAGAATAACAGCAATACCCAATCAACTTTTTTTATGATTTCAGAAGGCTTAACTTGACTACAAATCATCATTAAAGAAGCTCCTAATAATGAAATTACAGGTATTGAAAATTTTAATTCTTTACTAAAAAAGAACATTATAACAATTAACAAAAAAATAGTGACTGATATACGCATTGAAGATAATTTATACTGAAAGGCTGTTTCTGTAATAATATTTATGGGTTTATTATTTTTAAAATTATTAGCGAAAAACCATTTAACAAATAAAATTACAGATATAAGCCCAATTAGAGCAATTGGTAACAAGTGCGCAAAAAAACGACTGTAGGATAAGCCACTATTAATACCTATAAGCATATTTTGAGGATTGCCTGTAATAGCCATAGTACTGCCTATATTAGAAGCAAGAATTTCGGCTATTAAGTAAGGTATAGGATTAATTCCTGAAAAATTACATATAGTTATGATTATAGGAGTAAATAATAACACTACTGTATCATTAACTAAAAAAGCACTAGCTGTTCCTGTAATTAAAACTATAATAATAAGCAAACGTATTTGATTTTTAGCAAATACAATAGTTTTATTAGCAATAAAAGCAAAAAAACCATCTATTTGTAAAGTTGCTATAATTATCATCATCCCTAATAGTAAAGAAATAGTATTATAATCGATAGCATTTATTGCTTCTTGAAAAGTCATAACATTGAAAATTAACATTGCAACTGCGCCAAAGAAAGCTGCCGAAGGACGATCGATGTTTATCCAAGGAAGTCTAGTAAATATGATACCAATGTAAGTAATTATAAAAATTACTATTGCTATTACTTGTGTATTTGTTATAATTGAATACAATGTAAATAATTATTATTTGCAATTATAGTTAGTTTTAACTAATTTATATACATCAAATCCTTTTTTAATAAGTTTTTCTTTAATTAAGTTATATGTAATTTCGTCCATTTGAGGTGTTCTAGATAATATCCATAGATAATTGAGCTTGGGCGAGCCTACAGCTGCCCATTTGTAGTTATCATCAAGTTCAATAATCCAATAATCACCTTTAAAAGGCCAAAAAAATTGTACTTTTAATTTCGTATTATTAGAACCTTTTATAGGATAAGCCTTACCTTTAATACTAGACAATTTATTATTTCTTATACAAGAATTTAAAACTTCTATATATCCTTTTTTTTCATTTATAACATATTCAGCTGTGCTACAAGTGCAACCCTTCTGAAAACGTGTTGGGAAAGAAGCTATTTCATACCATTTACCAGCATATTTATTAATATCAACAGTTTTAACTGTTTCTGGCTTTTTTTTCGTTACACAGGCAGAAAAACAAATAATTAATACCATAAAAAATGAGGTTTTTTTTAACATAATTTAAAATTTTATTAATTCATTAAAAACTTTTATTGCAAATTGGTCAGTCATAGAGGAAATATAGTCTATAATTGCTTTTTGATAATCTTTTTTAACCGAAGGCATATAAACAAAATGATTTTCGAATTTTTTTATTTTTCTAGTAGTAAGGTCTAAGTCAGAATATTTTGTAATCCAATAAGAAAAAGAACCTATTAAAGCAGGATAAATATTTTGATATTTTGCGAATTCTTTAAGTTGATTTGATGGATTATACATTTTATCTAATGCATCAAATATAGAATTAATTATAAGTTCAGAATAAGATAAAAAATAATTTAAGCGAGGGTGTAAGTATATATTTTTATAATTAAAATCTTTGATGGCATTTATAAGTTTAAGATATTCATCCGAAAAACGGATGCCATTATCAGGATTGCTCATTTGACAAAGATTAATAATAAAATTATGCATTAGAGCAGTATTATTAATAGCACGTAATCTTACTTTAACAGTTTTGTCTAATATATCTTTTAATTCTTTAAGTTGGTCCCTATTTAAAATTTTAAGAGTAAGAGCATCTTCTATGTCTCTTCCTAGATAAGATATTTTATCGGCAATTTTAACTACACAACCTTCCCATGTATAAGGTGCATATTGATTAGGTTTTTCGATTTGTTCTAATTCAATATATTCGTTACGAGGTGAAATAGCTTGTTCTTCAACTTCGCCACAATGCGATATTATACCGTCACGAACAGCATAAGTAAGTATAAGATTTTGTTGTTTACCATATAAATCAGGTAAGGTTTCTAAATTATCAGCAAAGTGGAGGCTGTTTTTTTCATGCCAGAAAGATTCGCCAATTTTTTCTTTTGTGATTGTTCTTAATACCGATTCGCCATCATGTCCAAAAGGAGCATGTCCTATATCGTGTCCTAAAGCTATAGCACTAGTTAGTTCATGGTTAAGCCCAAGATAATTAGCTATACTATAACTAACAGAAGCTACATGGTTAACGTGTTCTATACGAGTACATATATGATCGTTACCTGTAGCCATAAAAACTTGTGTCTTATGTTTTAATCTTCTATATGCTTTGCTATGTAAAATTCTATTATAATCTCTGTTAAATTCACTTCGTATATCTTCTTTTTTTACATAAAGAGGATCCTTCCTGCCTATACATTGTTCCCAGTTAGGATGACCTTCATACATAGCTACCTTAGTGAATTTACCTCTTATCATATATATATTTTATTTTACAAAAGTAACAATAAAATTAAAACACATTTGTTTTAATAATTTAAGTAACTTCAATATTTTTAATTAAATTAGTGCAGTAATAAAACATTTAAATATTATTTTTAACTTGCAAAGGTTTCTTAAAAATAATTTATATTTAAAAAAGTATGAATAAATTTATAAACATAGACATAAATAATGTTTTGAATTTTATTTCAAAAGAAGAAATAAATTCTTTGCAGCCGCATATTGATAATAATCACAAGGCTTTATTAGAAAAAACTAACATAGGAAATGATTTTTTAGGCTGGGTAAATTTGCCTTCCGATATTTCTAATTTGTTAGTAAATGATATAATAGAAACATCAAAGGAATTAGCTAAAAAATCAAAGATAATAATTGTTATAGGCATAGGAGGCTCTTATTTAGGAGCAAAAGCTGTTATTGATGCTTTAACTGATTATTCCCCTTTTATTAATAACAATGATGATTCTATGCCTAAAATATTATTTGCAGGTAATAATTTATGTTCAGATTATCATTATAATTTATTAAAAATATTAGATAAATATGATTATTCAGTTATAGTAATTTCTAAATCTGGTACTACTACAGAGCCAGCTATAGCTTTTCGACTAATTCGCCGCCATCTTATTAAAAAATATGGACACGAAGAAGCTAAACATCGAATTATAGCAGTAACAGACAGAGAAAAAGGAGCTTTAAAAAAATTATCAATCAAGGAAGGATATCAAACTTTTGTTATACCAGATGATATAGGAGGAAGATTTTCTGTCCTTTCACCAGTAGGCTTATTACCGATTGCTTGCACAGGATTTGATATAACAAAATTGCTAAATGGAGCGCAAACTATGCAGAATGAATTGATTAAAACTTCAGATATAAATAAAAATATCGCTGCAATGTATGCAGCATGCCGATATTCTCTTTATAGAAAAGGTATGCCTGTTGAAGTTATGGCTTGCTATCATCCTTCATTAGCAGGAATAATAGAATGGTGGAAACAATTATTTGGAGAAAGTGAGGGTAAACAACATAGAGGTATTTTCCCAACAGGTGTTAACTTTACTACCGACCTTCATTCCCTAGGTCAATATATCCAAGATGGAATGAGAATATTATTTGAAACAGTTGTCTCAGTTGCTAATACAAAACATGAAATTATTATTCCTGAAGAAGAATGTAGTTACGACGGTATATCATTTACAGCAGGTAAAACAATGCAAGAAATAAATTATATGGCAATGTTAGGTACTGCTATAGCTCACGTTGATGGTGGTGTACCTGTAATGGTAATCTCTGTCCCTACTATCAATGAATATTATTTGGGACAATTAATATATATGTTCGAATTCGCTTGTGGACTTAGTGGATATT
>DAOTOD010000122.1:0-4932 GCA_035451165.1 Bacteroidales bacterium | reverse complement strand
TTATTAATTGTACTTTTTGTTTTGATATTAATAATAATGATATTTTAATAAGTTACATAATAAAAGTATAATACATTAATTAATAAATTGGAATTATATCAAAATACTTGAAATTCATGGTAATAATTTAGGAGGAAATGGAGCAAATGGGAAAGTAATTATTTCTTATTGATAATTTATAAATTTTTTTATGTTTTCAATCTCTTTATATAGCTTGTTTTCTTTACCTTCTAAAGACATTATTATTTGGGCAATATTTTCTTTTAATTCTTTGATTTCTTGAACATGGCTATTTTTAGCTTCATTTATTTCTTTTTTTAATTGAGTAATAATTGCTTCATTTGAAATTTCTGCAACTTTTAATAGGTTTGTAATCTTATCGTTAAGATATTTTTGATTGTCATTGATTCTTATATTAATATCTTCATTTAAATCTTCCAGTTGTTTTTTTATTTCGTTCGTCTTTTCAGTTAAATTATTTGATAATTCTGCATTTATTAACTTTTGTTCATCAAGTTTGCTTGATAATTCATTGTGTTTTTCACTAAGTTCAGTATATTGCTTAGTAATATCTTCTATTGTTTTTGCATTAGCATTAATTAAAGCTTTTAAATGTTTATTTTCTTTTTTATATTTTAAATGTATAATTATTAAGACAATTAGCAATAATACAATACCAATAAATGATAATACAATAGATATCTTTATTGCATTTTTATACCTTAAAAACCTTTGATTAGTATCGTCCTGAAATGAAAAAAATTTTGAGCCCCATTCAATATTAGAATTTTTAACTTTTGTAATGTTTACATCGGTTAATTTTAATAATAATTGTATTCCCTTGAAGGCATTACTTAAAGTATCAATTTCTTTTGAAAATTCTTTTTTTATTTTGTTATTATCTTGCTTAAGATAATAAATCTCTTTGTTAAGAGATATTATTTGTTCGTTTATATTATTCTGAGAAAATAATTTTGCTTGAAAATTACTTGTAACTATAAAATAAATACATGTTAAAATAAATATTTTTTTCATTTTATAATAATTTTAGGTTTAACAATTTAATTTTTAAATATTTAATATGATTAATTAATAATTAAAAAATATAAAATATAAAATATAAAATATAACCTTTTTTGCCTATTTAAAATATTATTATCTTAAATTATAACCTTTTTATTTATTAAAAATATAAAAGTCAGTTAGTTATATATTTATTTTTGCGTGGTATTATGTAATTGATTTTTATTTCTAATGCACATGATTGAAAATTCAATATGCATTTTGTTTAATTATAAAAATATAAATATACACAAAAAAATGAATAATTTGTCATATTAATATAAATTTAATTTTAAATGAATAGGTTAATTAATAATATTTAAGTTAATCACATTTTTTTTAAGTTTGCAACTCGTAATAGATAAATTTATTGAATAAAAGCAAGTATGAATAGAAATTTTAAAATAGGAATAAGGTATGAAGATAAATATTTAATGGAGCGACGGGTGCCTTTATCTCCTCATCATGTTAAAAGACTTATTAATGAAAAACATTTAGAAGTTATATTGCAAAAGTCGTCTAAAAGAATATTTTCTGATGAAGATTACATAAAAGTGGGTGCAAAAATTCAAGATGATTTAACAGAATGTCCTATTATTTTTGGTGTTAAAGAGATACCTGTTGATAAACTTGAAAAATGTAAGACTTATGTATTTTTTTCGCATGTTATTAAAGGACAACCTTATAATATGCCTATGCTTAAAAAAATAATAGAATTAAAATCTACTCTTATTGATTATGAATGTATGACTGATGAGACTGGTAAAAGAGTTATTTTTTTTGGTCAATATGCTGGGTATGCTGGAATGATTAATACTTTATGGGCAGCAGGGCAAAGATATCTTAGACTTGGTATAGAAACGCCTTTCTTATTTATTAATCAAGCACATACTTACCATTCATTAAATGAAATTCGTCATATCATATCTGATATAGGTTTTAAAATTTCTAAATATGGCTTACCTCATGAAATAATTCCTTTTACTATAGGTTTTACTGGCTATGGTAATGTCTCAGCTGGAGCACAAGCAATATGTGGTTTATTACCTGTTAAAGAAATTTCGCCTCAAGAATTATTAACTTTAAAAATAACGGGTAAATATGTTAATAATTTAGTTTATAAAGTTATATTTAAAGAAGAACATATATCAGAACCAATTAATCGAGAAGAAGAGTTTGATTTATATGATTACTACAAAAATCCACATAAATATAAAAATAGTTTCGAAAGATATGTGCCAGAATTATCTTTATTGTTAAATTGTATGTATTGGAATCCTAAATATCCCCGAATTATTACAAAAAGTTTTGTTAAATCTTTATTTGATAAGGGAACACCTAAATTAACAGTTATAGGTGATATTACTTGTGATCCTCATGGCAGTATTGAAATAACTCATAAAGGGACTGAAATTCAAGACCCTGTGTTTGTTTATAATCCTGAGACCGGCTTACCAACTATGGGCTTTGAAGGGGAAGGAATGTTGGTAATGGCTGTAGATATTTTACCAAGTGAATTACCTAGAGAATCATCTATTGCTTTTGGTGATGTGTTATATAGATATGTTGAACCTATAGCTAAAGCTGATTATACTGTTAAATTTGAAGATCTTAATTTGCCTGAGTCTGTGAAAAAAGCTGTTATTGTTTATAATGGAGAATTAACACCTAATTATACATATCTTAAAAAATATATTTATGAATAAAATATTAATACTTGGAGCAGGATTGGTTGCTAAACCTATAGTAGCAAGATTACTAAAAAAAGGTTATTTCGTTACTGTTGCTGACATTGATGTTAATAAAGCATTATCAATTCTTAATAATAGTGAAAATGGTAAAGCTGTTGAGCTTGCCGTTGAAAATGAAAATGATTTGAGTAAGTTAATAGCTGAAAATCATTTAGTGGTTAGCCTGCTACCATGGGAATATCATCTAAATGTAGCTCATAAATGTATAGAGCAAAGAAGAAATATGATAACTACTTCTTATGTTAAACCTGAAATGCAAGCTTTAGATGAACAAGCTAAAAAAGCGGGTATAATTATTTTAAATGAAATAGGCCTTGACCCTGGTATCGATCATATGTCAGCTAAAAGAATTATTGATAAAGCTCATAAAAAAGGAGAAAAAATAGAAGCTTTCTTTTCAGTTTGTGGGGCCTTACCAGCCCCTGAGTGTGCTGATAACCCATTTAAATATAAATTTTCATGGAGTCCCAAAGGGGTTATATTGGCTAGTAATAATGATGCTAAATATTTATATAATGGCCAAATAAAATATATCCCTACTGAAAAGCTTTTTAGTAATCCTATAAATTATAAATTCCCTGATATAGGTTGTTTAGAAATTTATCCTAATAGAGATTCTTTGTCTTATATTAATTTATACAATATCCCAGAAGTTAAAACGATGTATAGAGGAACTTTTCGTTATCCTGATTGGTGTGAAATTATGGATGCTTTTAAAAAACTTAATCTTATTTCTTATGATACATATGATTTTTCAGGCTTAACTTATCCTGAAATTATCCTTAAGATTACGAAAGGTAATTTATCAATAAAAAATGTAAAAAAATATGTTGCTGATTATTTAAAAGTACCTATAAATGGCAAAATAATTAATGCCCTTGAATGGTTAGGTTATTTTGATAATCTCAGAGCTAACCGAGAAAACGATTCCCCATTTGAAATTACTTCTGATCTGATGATTTCTAAAATGCTGCTAACCCCTGATGAAAAAGATATGGTAATAATGTTACATGTATTTGTGATAACTAATGAAAAAGGTAATAAACAAGTTGTACATTCTCGATTGCTTCATTTTGGCGGAGTTAATAAAGATACTGCTATCGCAAAAACAGTTGCTTTACCTGCTGCTATAGCGGCCGAAATGATAATAAAAGAAGAAATAAAACTAAAAGGTATTCATATACCAGTAATACCTGAAATTTATAATCCTGTTCTTGATGAATTAGAAAAAGTAGGAGTTAAATTTGAAGAAGAATATAATTTATCGTTATCAAATGTTTTATTTTAATAATAAATTTTTATGGGCAAAAAATATGGTAAGTGGATAGGAGGTGGGTTAGGTTGGGTTTTAGGTGGACCAATTGGTGCTATTGTGGGTTTTTTTTTCGGGTCAATGGTAGATTCTATGAATTCTGCGGAATTTGAAATTAAGCCCCACACTCAAACAACTATGCGAGGCGATTTTATTGTTAGTTTGCTTGTTTTATCAGCTGCTGTTATGAAAGCTGATGGTAAGATTATGAAATCAGAGCTCGAATATATAAAAACTTTTTTTAGACAACAATTCGGAGAAGAACAAATGAAACAAAAAATTTTGTTGCTCCGTGAAATATTAAAACAAAATATTGATATCCCAGCAGTGTCAGAGCAAGTTAAACAATTTATGGATTATTCTGCCCGATTGCAGTTATTACATTATTTGTTTGGTATATCTTTAGCAGATGGCAATATTAAACCAACCGAAATAGATATCATTGAGCAAATATCTATTAATATGGGCATAGCTGCAAGTGATTTTAAGAGTATTAAAGGAATGTTTGTGAAAGATATTTTAAGCTCTTATAACATATTAGAAGTTTCTCCTGATGCTACTGATGAAGAGATTAAAAAAGCTTATAGAAAAATGGCTTTAAAATATCATCCTGATAAAGTATCTCATTTAGGAGAAGATATACAAAAAGCTGCAAAAGAAAAATTTCAAAAACTTCAAGAAGCTTATGAAGAAATAAAAGCAGCTCGAGGCATGGCTTAAAATTTAAGTTTATTCCTAATTTATATTTCTTATAGTCCCTTCTTGTTATTAAATTAATTGTTTAGTAACTTTGTATAAATACAGTTT
>DAOTOD010000121.1:0-4968 GCA_035451165.1 Bacteroidales bacterium | reverse complement strand
GGTTTTATACCAGCAGCTCTAAATTTACCTCCTTCTATACTTGTAACTTTAACACCATATTGTAATCCTAATCTTTTTAATTCATTTTCAGGTGCTTCTTCAAACGTAGCACCTAATAGTTTTAGTGTGTTAGCTTCTTTTTTAGTTACAACTTCAGTAGTGCCATTTTTGTTTTTAAGTATAACTGATATTGTTTTTATTTTATTACCACGACGTATATCAACAGCTATTGTTTCTCCTGGTCGATGTTGATTAATTACTTCGAGTAGTTCAGGCAAACTATTTACAGGTATTTTTTCTATGCTTAAGATAATATCGCCTTCTTTAATTCCTGCAATATCAGCGGCTCCATTAGGTTCAACACCATTAACATAAACACCTGATATATCTTCGATGCCTTTTTCCTCAGCAAATTTACTGTCTATTTCATTTATAGTAACTCCCAAGTAAGCTTTTTGAACAACTCCGTAAAGCAATAAATCATCAATAACTTTGCGTACAACATTGACAGGTATTGCAAAAGAATATCCTGTATAAGATCCTGTGTTTGAAGCAATAGCCGTATTTATTCCTATTAATTCACCCTTTGTATTTACTAAAGCACCTCCGCTATTACCGGGATTAACAGCCGCATCAGTTTGAATAAATGATTTGATATCAGTTCCTCCTCCAAAAACATTTATGTTTCTTGCTTTTGCACTTACAATGCCTGCTGTTACAGTTGAGGTAAGATTAAATGGATTTCCAACTGCTAATACCCATTCACCAACTCTGACACTATCAGAATTCCCGTATCTTATAAATGGTAAGTTGCTTGCATCTATTTTAATTAAAGCTATGTCAGAAGCAGGATCTGTGCCTATAATTTTTGCAGTATAACTATGTTTATCATTTAAAGTAACAGTTATAACGTCAGCATCTTGTACTACGTGATTATTAGTTACAATATAGCCGTCAGATGATATAATTACTCCGGACCCTGTAGCTATATATTTTTGAGGGCCTTGATTATAAGGGAAGCCCCAGTTAAAAGGATTTTTAAAATTATCAAACCCAAAAAACAAGTCATAAAGGCTACTTTTTTGTTCATATTCTGTTCTTATATGAACAACAGAATGTAAAGTATAAGCAGCTGCTAAGGTGAAATCTACAGGAGCCTCATTACCATACATAGAACTGTATTATACAGGGAATGACAAATTTGATTGATTTTGTAAACCATTATATTGGAGTTTATTGTTTTTTAAAAATGCGGTATAAGCACTTAAAGTAATTATACCTCCAAGTGCTCCCCCGAGTAAAGTAAGTCCTACTTTTTTAATCATATCTTTATTTATTTGTTTAAAGGTTAACATATTCTTTATTTTTAAATTAAGTGTTTAATCAAACTAAAATTTAAGCAATTTTAACGATAATTATTATATTAAAGTATTAAAAAAATAATAAAATGTTGTTAAAAAAATGTTAATTCTTTCAATTATTATTTTATTTAACATCGATACTTGTTTATTTTATAAATTTGCAATTAATTAACCATTCTTAATAAAAGTGACATTTTGTCATATTATAATATAAAAGCACCTATTAGTAAATATAATGAAAAAGATAAAAAAAATAAATTATAAAGACAGATATTTTTTTTTATTAATAGGCATTTTGATAGGTGCTTTCCTTGGTTTTAGTACAGTTTGGTGGCATAATAACAAAGTTTTTGTATTCCCTTTATCAAGTAAAATAAAAAAAATATTCACTAAAGATTTTGTTTTTTTTAATAAAAATAAATTAAATGATACAATAATACAAAAAATTAATAAAAAAACAATAATAAAAACTAAAAATAAAATTAATAATAATAATGATGATTTATCTACTCAAGATTCTATAGAAAAGCTAATTTTTAATGATCCAGCTTTTAGTGAATATTATTTTAAATTACAATCGAGTAATGATTCTATCGAATTTGATACGCTTTATTATCAGAAAAAAAATGAATTAGATAATGAAATTATAATAAAAAAAGATAAACTTATATTTAGTAAATTGCTTACTATAAAAATGTCTGAATCAGAAGAAGATAAAAAAAAATTATTTTTAGATTCTATTTTATTAGGAGCGAAATCTTATAAAAAAGAAACAAATATAATTTTAGTTGAATTTTGGCAATCGCCTGTTAACTTTGTGGGTTATAAAATGTCACGTAATAAAATAATTATTTATGGATTGCCTTATGATGAAAATATTAGTATTGAAAAAATAGATAACGATAAATTTTATTTTAAATGTAAAAATTTATATTACTTGATGGAATATACTGATGAATTTAGACCACTTAAGGTCGCTAAAAAAATTAAGTAAATATAATCATGAAAGTTTCTTTTCATAAATATCATGGCACTGGTAATGATTTTATAATAATAAATTGTATTAATAATAAATTCATTGAGGATGAAATTATTATAAAACAAATGTGTGATAGGCATTTAGGCATAGGAGCAGATGGACTTATTTTGCTGCATAAATCTGCACAATTTGATTTTGAAATGAAATACTTTAATTCTGATGGTAAATTAAGTTCTTTTTGTGGAAATGGAGGTAGATGTGCTGTGGCTTTTGCTAATAAAGAAAAAATTGCAAGTGAAAATGTAACTTTTAAAGCTTGTGATGGAATTCATAAAGCATATGTAATTAAAAAAGGCAAAAATGCTTATGTTCAACTAGAACTCAATAAAGTTAATGGTATATTACAAAATAATGATATGTACATTATAAATACGGGTTCTCCTCATGCAATAATCTTTGTTGAAAAACTAAATAATCTTAATGTTGTAAAACTAGGTAAAAGTATAAGAAATAGTAAACAATTTAAAAAAGAAGGTATTAATGTGAATTTTGCTGAAATAATAAATAAAGATTTGTTTTTGAGAACATATGAAAGAGGAGTTGAAAATGAAACATTGTCATGTGGTACTGGCGTTACAGCTTCTGCTTTATGTGCTGCTAAAGTTTATGGGTTAAAGACACCTGTAAGAGTTATTACTAAAGGTGGTGTCTTATACGTAAATTTTAATTATTCTCCTTCAAATGAAATTTTTACTGATATAATACTTGAAGGCCCTGCTACTTTTGTTTTCCAAGGAGTATATGATATATAAAAAATAATATGTTGAAAAGTAAAAATATTACCTTAAGAGCCCCTGAACCTTCAGATATTGATTTATTGTATAATTGGGAAAATGATACTGATGTTTGGAGAATTAGTAATACTATTGCTCCTTATTCAAAATTTACAATAGAGAACTACATAATTAATAATTCACAAGATGTTTTTACTACTCAACAAGTAAGATTTATGATAGACACTAATAATCATCCAATTGCAACCATAGGTACTATAGATTTGTTCGATTTTGACCCTCTTAACAAAAGAGCAGGTATAGGAATATTAATAATTAAACAATACAGAGAAAAAGGTTATGCTTTTGAAACACTTAATATAATAGAAAACTACGCTAAAAATTTTTTAAATCTTCATCAATTGTATTGTAATATATTAGAAAATAATATAGCAAGTATTAAACTTTTCGAAAAAATAGGCTATCTTAAAACAGGTGTTAAAAAAGATTGGCTATTACATGATGATAAGTGGATAGCTGAATTGTTTTTTCAAAAAATTTTATAATAATAATGTTTGTATCTCAATGACTAAAAAAAAGAAAAAAATAATCAGCTTTCTTTTGTTTATTTCATTAACGTTAATAAGCTCTGTGGGTATAGGCATATATAAAGTTTTTTTCCAAAATAATATTGTATTACCTTATAATGAAACTGAAACATATATATATATAAAAACAGGCTCTTCGTACCAAGATGTAATAAGAACATTAGATACATTAAATATTATTAAAAATTTTACTACTTTTAAAATATTAGCTCGCATAAAAAAATATAATCAACATATAAAACCGGGTAAATATTTGATAAAATCGAATATGAATAATAATCAACTTATTGATATGCTTCGTATGGGAAAGCAAGTACCTGTGAAATTAATTTTTAATAATAACATAAGAACTAAAAAAGAATTAATTGATATAGTAACAAAAAAATTAGAAGTGGATTCTTTATCACTTTATCAAACATTTGAAAATAATAGTTTATATGAACCTTGGGGATTTAATTCGCATAATATTTTATGTATGTTTATACCAAATACTTATGAATTTTATTGGAATACTAATTCTGTGAGTTTTTTTGAACGAATGTATAAAGAATATAAAAAATTTTGGAATATACAAAGACTTGAAAAAGCAAAGAAAGCAAATTTATCTCCTATAGAAATTACTATACTTGCTTCTATCGTACTACAGGAAACAAAAAAAATTGATGAAATGCCTAAAATAGCTGGAGTTTATATTAATAGATTGAAAAAAGATATGCCACTTCAAGCTGATCCTACAGTAGTATATGCAATAGGTGATTTTTCTATAAAACGGGTATTAAAAAAACATCTTGAAATTGATTCCCCATATAATACCTACAAATATAAAGGCTTACCCCCAGGACCTATATGTCTCCCTGACCCTGTTACTATTGATAAAACACTCGATTATGAACAACACAATTATTTATTTTTTTGTGCTAAAGAAGACTTTTCTGGTTATCATAATTTTGCAGAAACAATTGCTCAACACCAACAAAATGCTTTAAAATACAAAATAGCATTAAATAAAAAAAATATAAAATAATATATAATTTTTATAATTTTACAACATCAAATTTTGTTAATATTTAAATAAAAATTAATCTTAAATGAAGGCAAATTTTTTTTACAATGTTGTATTAGTTTATTTCTTCATAATTATAAGTTTGCAGTCAAGAGCTCTGAACCCTCGAAAAGATTATCCTACTACTCCTGATAAGTTTGGACTTGATTATGAAGAAGTTACTATTGTAACATCAGATAAACTT
>DAOTOD010000120.1:0-5024 GCA_035451165.1 Bacteroidales bacterium | reverse complement strand
AATTTTACCACAGGCGTGGTAACACAAACAGGTATAACTAATATAAGTTATATGCATTCTCCGGTTGTGCCTGGTACTACATATTATTATCGCGTTATGCCTGTCTTACCCGGAGGATGTCCTTCTTCTTATTCTACTCCTGTCTCTGCAACAGCTGTCGCAGAAGCCTATATAGCTGGTGGTGGTTTAGGAGATGGTCATGCTTCTCAACGTACGTGCACCATTGATTTGAATGGCAATTCTATCATATTGTCAGTTGCAAATTTTAAAGTGGCTGCTTCTCAAAGCTCTTCAGTATTATATTGGAACAGTTTGCCAGAAGCTTCAAGTTATCAAATAGAAATAGATAGTATTACAGGCAATTTTTCAGCACCACGAATAGTGTCAGGTATTACTAATATATCTTGGGTGCATTATAAAGCTGTTAGTGGGCTTACATATTATTATCGTGTTATACCTGTTGTTTCTGGTGGCTGTTTTACAGGATATTCTAATATAGTTGCTGTTACACCTGTTAATCAAAATTATATTACTGGTGCTTCGGGTGATGGTCATGCACAATATTTAAGCTGTAGTATTGACCTTAATGGAAATAGTGCTGCCCCAGCACCTACAGGACTGAATGTTGCAGCTTCTCATTCCAAAAATGTCTTATACTGGGATCCTTTAAGTGGCGTCTCTTCTTATATAATAAGATGGAGTAATGATCCTAACTTTAATACTTATACCGATATTACAGGTATTACAAATGTGAATTATGTTCATACTAATTTATCCCCAGGAACTACTTATTATTATCAAGTTACTGCTACTTTAATTGGAGGTTGCCCAAGTGGATTTACCAATATTTTTGCTGCTACTCCCATTCCAGAAGATTATTTAATAGGTGGTAGTAATGATGGACATTCTGCAAACTTGAGCTGTAATATATACCTTGATGGAAATAGTGCTGCCCCAGCACCTACAGGACTGAATGTTGCAGCTTCATATAGTAAAAATGTAATATATTGGCAACCGCTAGCAGGTGCCTCTTCTTATATAATAAGATGGAGTAATGACCCTAACTTTAATACTTATACCGATATTACAGGTATTACTAATATTAGTTACGTACATACAGGCCTTACTCCCGGATTAACATATTATTATAAAATTACAGCAGCTTTACCAGGAGGCTGCCCTGCAGGCATAACTAATGCAGTTGCTGCAACTCCTGTCTCCGAAACTCATATTGCTGGCGCTAATGGTGATGGACATGCAGTTTTTGAAACATGTATGTCGTCTTTAGATGGGAATATTATAGTCGTTAGTGCTACTAATTTTCAAGTAGCCGCTTCTCTTGATGCTAATGTAATGTATTGGGATTATGTACCGGATGTTACTTCATTTACAATTAGATGGAGTAATGATCCTAACTTTAATACTTATAATGATATTACAGGTATAACAAATATAAGTTATGTACATGCTCCTGTAACAGGGGGAATAACTTATTATTATATGGTAGCTCCTGTATTTGCAGGTAGTTGCCCATCAGGTTTCTCATCTCCTGTTTCTGTGGTTCCAGTTTATGCTGATTATTTAAAAGGCTCTTCTGGAGATGCTCATTCAATGTCAGCTTCATGCTTTCCAATGACGTTAAATGGATTTGACCCTACTATCACTCCTCAAAGCCCATTATATATTTGTCCAGGGAATCCGGTTACTTTAACTTCATCTCCAGCTGCTTCTTACCAGTGGTATTATAACGGTAATATATTATCAGGAGAAGTAAATCAAAATTTAACAGTTAATTTACCAGGTTATTACACAGTGAAAATAACTAATATAAATAATTGTTACGCATGGTCATTCCCTGCTACAGTATTAAGTGGAACTACTCCTGTGTTTACTTTAAACCCTCAAGATACTTATGTTTGTCCTGGTGATAATGCAAATTTTTTAGTTGTAGTCTCAGGAGCTACTACTTATCAATGGCAAGAAAGTAATGATGGAGGCCTTAATTGGTATAATCTTATTGATAATTCAACTTATTCCGGGACACAAACAGATTATTTGCAAATTATGAATGTTACTTTCTCTATGAATAATTATTTATATAGATGTGTTGTTACAGCTGGTTGCTCGGGAATATCTTCTGTAGCTACTTTATCCGTAGGCTCACCACCTGTAATTACTAAACATCCTATTGATACTACCGTTTGCCCTGGTGCTCCTGTTAGCTTTACAGTTTTGTCTTCAACTTATAATACAACTTATCAATGGTATGAAAATCAAGGATCTGGTTGGGTGATGCTTTCTAATACAGGCGTTTATAATGATGTTACAACAAACACTTTAACTATTTCTAATACTACCGGAATGAATGGTTATCAGTATATGTGTGTGTTAACTACTTGCTCTTATATTGTTAATTCTAATATAGCTACTTTATCACAGTATCCTTATAATACTTGGTTAGGTTTTACTTCTGATTGGAATATAAGTAATAATTGGACATGTGGAATTCCTTCTCCTTCAAGTGATGTTATCATACCTTCGTCTCCTATGGGAAATTATTTCCCAATGATATTTAGTAATAATGTAGCTACATGTAGAGATATAATAATAAGTCCAGGAGCAAATTTAACAATAAATACAGGAGCTGATTTAACAGTTTACGGAGATTGGGATAATGGAGGATTACCAAATATTGGCTTAGGTAAAATAATATTTGCGGGAACATCACAAGTTGTTAAAGGTACTAATAATTTTAATAATATTACCATAAACAATGGTAGTACAGTTACTCTAATGTCTTCAGGCCAAGCATTAGCAGGTATATTGCTTTGTAATGGTGTCTTAAATACTAATGATTACCTTACTTTACTTTCTAATGCTTCTGGTACAGCTTTAATTAGCGGAAGTAGTATAGGCCTAGTTAATGGCTCTGTTGTTCAGCAAAGATTCATACCTGCTGCAAAGGCTAAAGGCTATAAACACTTTTCTTCAGCTTTCTCTAATGCTCATATTGGACAATTTAGTAATTTTATGACACTTTACTTGGGTAATACTAATAGTAATCCTTATCCTACTATCTTTAAATTTTCTGAAGCTGATGCTAATCCTTTATTTGCTAATGGATGGATAGAAGAAGCACCACAAGGTGCTACTAATACTATTATACCTCCAGGAATAGGCTATACTGCACAAATAGGCAATAATAATAATGATATTACTGCTTATCTATATGGTGAAGTAAATAATGGCAATATACCTGTTAATGTTACCAGAATTAATCCCGGTCCCGGTAAAGGTGATGGCTGGAATTTAGTCGGTAATCCTTATCCTTCTCCTATTGATTTAGATAAACTCCCTTATATAAATTCTAACCTTAATAGAAGCGTTTCTATATTTATTTCTACTAGCATGTATAATGGCTATTATGGCTATTATAACGCTGTATTACATTATGCACTCAATGGAGGTACTCGCTATTTAAGTGCTTTGCATTCTTTCTTCGTCCAATGTAATAATACGGCCGGAGGTACTCTTATTTTTAATAATTCTATGAGAAGTGATATGGTTAACACCCAATTGTATAAAAATGAAATAAAACCTCCTTATCCGCATATTAAGTTGAAAGCTATGTGTAGCCAAACTGCTTATTTAAGTGATGAAACAGCAATATTTTTAATACCTGAAGCCACTGAAAATTTTGATCCCGATTATGATGTAGCTAAAATAATGAATACAGAACCTGATATGCCAAATATTTTTTCGTTATCTAAAGATAATTATCTAGCTATTAATTCATTGCCTTTTGATTTAAAAAAAGAAATTATTATACCTATTGGATATTCTACTAATAAGTCAGGTTTAAATTTTATAGAAGCTACTGAAATATCTAATATTGATAATGATATTGAAATTGTTTTAGAAGATATAGCTAAAAACTATAGTCAAAATTTGAAAGAAAAGCCTTTGTATACTTTCGATTATATCCAAGGAGAAGCATCATTAGGAAGATTATTCTTACGAATACGTCCATCTGATAATGCTTCTAATAATGTAACAAATATTAATGAGCCATATAATAATACTATTTTTTATGTTTATTCATCTGATAAAACTATTTTTATATCATATAGTGATTTTTATGAAAGGAAAGGTAAAATTGAACTGTTTGATTTTAATGGTAAACTTGTTAAAAAACCTCAGGAGTTATCTAATGGCACCCACAAATTAGTATGTAATGACTTACCAGTTGGTAATTATATTTTGAAATTCGTTTCTGAAGGCTTAACAAAAATTACTAAAATATTTATTGAATAACGTTATAATTTATGTGTTTTAACTTAAAAAAGGCTGTCTCAAAAAGGCAGCCTCTTTTTTATTGATAATTAACATTATAATATTATAATCTGAATAACTTTTTATAAAAATTTGATAGTTAATTTTTTAATAATAAATATTTAAGAGGATATTATATATAACTTAAATAAATTTTGTAATTTTACTTTCAAATAATTAAAAAATATTTTTATGAAAACAAAGGATAGTTATAAAAATAGCTTAATAATAAGTGTAATCTTATTTAGCTTAAGTTTATCTTTATTTGGTAAAAATACTCCAGAAAGTGTTAATGTATTTGTGTTTTTTAATAGATGGTTTTATGTTGATCCAAAACCTGAAATTCCATTAAATACTGGCAAAATATCTATATTTGATAGTAAAAATAATCCAAGCCTGCTAAAAATAGCAGGAGTAAAAAATACTCAAGGAAGTACAGGTGATACTGCTATTGTAGTTTTTATTCCTGGTGCTACTAGTGGTTTTGATATGGGCTTTGATGGAACTAAACTTATGAATACTGACCCTAATATCCCTAATATTTTTACAGTAGTTAATGGTACAACTTACCTAGCTATTAATGCTATGCCTCCATTAGATACTACTATGATTATTATACCTTTAGGTTATTCTGTTAATTCTAGTGGCCAATATAAGATTACTGCTGCCGAAATTAATGACTTCCCTTTAGG
>DAOTOD010000119.1:0-5110 GCA_035451165.1 Bacteroidales bacterium | reverse complement strand
ATTCTACACCTTTTATAATGCATTCTATGAATAAACGAAAATTGTGGCTTTATATTGGTGTGTTTGGTATCTTTTCTAATATTGCTATTGCTTCATATTATTGCTATATTGAAAGTTGGGCATTATCGTATATATATCATTCTTTAGCAGGGACTTTTAATGGAATGACTTCTAATGGTGTGGCAACATTTTTTAGTAATTATCTTGATATTAGTACTTCTACAACAGGAATCCCTTACGAAGCTTTGATTTTCTTTATATTATGCCTTTCTCTCAATGTATGGATATTAAGTCGTGGCTTATGTGGAGGAATAGAAATTGCTTCAAAAATTGGTGTTCCTTTGCTAATATTGTTTGGAATATTTTTAGCAATTAAAGGTGTAACACTTAAAGCTGGCCATAATAATGCAATATATGATGGAATTGTAGGACTTAATTTTTTATGGGCCCCTCAATATTCTTCGTTAAGCAACCCTAAAGTATGGCTTGCGGCTGCAGGACAAATCTTTTTTACTTTATCTGTTGGAATGGGAACAATTCAATGTTACGCTTCTTATCTTAAAGCAAAAGATGATATAGCTTTAAATGCTATGTCAGCCGGCTGGATGAATGAATTTGTAGAAGTAGTTATAGGAAGTTCAGTAATAATACCAATTTCTATAGGTTATCTTGGAATTGATAAGGTCGTTGAATTAACACAAACAGGTGGATTGGGATTAGGTTTTAGAACAATGCCTTTCTTATTTCAACAATGGGGCAATATTTTAGCAGCAATATCAGGGGTGGCTTTTTTTGGGTTATTGTTTTTTGCAGGTATCACCTCTTCTTTAGCTATGGGGACGCCTTTTATGGGTTTTATGCAAGATGAATTTAAATGGAAAAGAGAAACTGCTGCCGTTGTATTTGGTGTTATTATATTTATTTTAGGTTTACTACCTGTGTTGTTTATCAACGAAGACGTACTTGATGAATATGATTATTGGGCAGGTACTGTTTCACTAGTAATATTTGCTATGCTTGAAACTATATTGTTTGCTTGGATATTTGGTATGAAAAAAGGTTGGAAAGAAATTACTTCAGGAGCTGATATTAAAATCCCTTTAATCTTTAAATATATCATTAAGTTTGTAACTCCCATAATGTTAATATTTGTATTTATAGGCTCTTTAGTAAGACCTGAGAATGACGATTGGACAAAAATATCTCTTACTAAATGGCCTCTTCACCAAGAAAGTATTATAGGACAACTTACACATAAAAATATAGGCATAAATAATAAGTGGTTTGCTGATGAATATTACTCAGAATTATCTGGATATATTAATGATATTTATTTTATTGGCAAGAAATATAATATAGATATAAAAACAGATGATTCTAAAATTAAAACAATAAGTTGTAATAAAAATGCAGAAATTGTAGTTAAAAAAGGAAGTTATATAAAAAAGGGAGATGTGCTTTATAAAGGTAAAGTAATTAATAGAGTCTTTTATATCGATATGTCAAGAATAATATTATTAAGTTTTTTTATTGGCATATGCCTTCTTGTTTTTTATGCTTACATTAAACGTAAAAAATAAATTATTATGAATATATCAGCTTTAATAATGTTAATTATCACAGAATCAATAATAACAGCTTTTACCGTATATTTCTTTTGGAAAGTAATAGTAACTAAACCTAAAGAAGAAACAGATTTTTATTGTAAACATGATGATGAAAAAAGATAATTAATTAGCAAAGATATTCTTGTAATTCATTTGGATTAATTTTATTTGTTTTTATTGCTATTTCAATAGTACGTTTTGCTTTGTTTACTATAGGCAAATCTATCATTTTATTTTCTACAGTTGTTACACCTATTCCTTTATTCAAAGATTCTTTATATGCTGTTATAATTTTTTTTGCTAAAGTAATTTCATTTTCATCTGGAGAAAAATATTCATTAATAATGTTAATTTGATCGGGATGAATACATCCCATTCCATTAAAACCTAATGATTTTGAATAAATTACATATTGTTTTAATCCTTCTAAATCTTTATAATCTACATATACACTATCTATAGCTTGAATATTAATTGCTTTGCATACGTTAACTATCATACTTCTTGCAAATAGTGATTCATTTTTACTTTTCGTTTTATTTCCTTCTAAGTCTGTTATATAATCTTCTTGTCCAAAAGCTATAGCGGCAATATTGTCTGAAGCAGTAGCTATTTCATAAGCTTTTATAACTCCTTTGCAGCTTTCTATTATTGGCATTAACCATACTTGATAAGTTAAATTATACTTATTTTTTATTTGATGAATCTTTTTATTTATAAGGCATATTTGCTCGGCTTCTTCGCATTTAGGAATAATGATAGTATTAACATAATGTGGTATAATAAAATCTAATTCATCAAGTCCCATAGGTAAAGGATTTATTCTAACCATTTTTTCTATGCTTTTAAAATCAATTATTCTTAAAGCATTTCTTACAAGATAAACAGCTTCTTCTTTTTTTGAATAGGCTATAGAATCTTCTAAATCTAAAACAATACTATGAGGCATATATGAATTTGCCTTAATAACATATTTAGGTGTATTACCTGGTACGTATAACTTTGAAAATCTTATATTATCTTTATTTATTGAATATTTATTTTTATCTAATATATTAGGAAGAAATTCTTTTTTTTCTGTTGGAATTAATTTCTTGTATGCGGCTTCTAATCGTGCCATTATCACAAAATCTAAAGCATCAAAATCTTCTATTTCAATTATTGAATTTTTAATGTTATAGAAATTTAAGAAATTTAAAATAATTTCATTTATTTTTTTTATATTATTGTTAGATTTAATTATTTTTATTGTATTATTATTTTGATTTGTTAAAGTAAATTGTATTTTACAGTCGCCAATATCAGCATTCCCTGTAATAGCAGTGATGTTATTCATTTTTATAGGTTTGTTTATCAATCATAAAATTATAAAAAAAAAGCTGCCCTGTATAAACCAAGGCAGCTTTTTTAAAAAAAAATTAAATATTAACCTTTACCTTGACCAGCTTTTACTGTTTGAGTAGTAGTGGGTTTAGTAGTAGGTTTGGTGGTTTTTTTAGCAGCATTAGCGGCAGCTATTGAATCTTGAACAAATTTTTCACGAGCAGCAATAGAATCTTTAATGAATTGTTCTCTCTTAGCAATAGAATCTTTTACAAAGGCTTCTCTTTCAGCCTTAGCAATAGAATCTTGTCTTGCTTTTTCTTGAGCTTCTTTTTCTTTTGCACTTGGGCCGCATGCTACAAAAGCTAACATTCCTGCAAAGAGGAATAATGAAATTGATTTTTTCATGTTTTTAATTGTTTAATTTTTTTAATTAAATTTTGGTTGTAAAATCCGTGCAAATATATATCATATTTTTATAAAAAATTAATTTTATAAAAAATTTTTTTATTAAAAAAATTGATTATGTTTTTTTATTTTAGCACCAATTATCTTTTTATGTTATAATTATAATTATGCTATGTTTTTTAAAAATAAAAAAGCAAAAAGAAACAAGTACTATAAATTTTCCTTTAAACTTAGTACTAATAAAAGTGAAGAACTAAAAAATATTGCTAAGAACCAAAAATCTACTCCTAATAAAATTATTAAAAAAGCTATTTATGAATTTATAAAACAAAATCAAAATAGCTCTCATTTATTACCTAAAATTAACATTGACAATCAAATGAATATTTTTGATATTATTGATAATGAATAATATTATTTGTTAATAATTAATTTATTATGTTTAAGATTTAGTCCATCTACATTTATAAAATATGCCCCTGTGGGTAAATCATGTAAATTGATTTTTTGAATATCACTATTAATTAATGTTTCGAATATTTTATTTCCATAAATGTTATATACTTTTAAATTATATTCATTGTTTAGTTTATTAGTGGTGTTTATATATAAAATACCATTATTAGGATTTGGATAAAATATGATTTCATCGTTATCATCACTTATTAAATTAGTTTCTACACATTCGTCAATTATAAAAGTTATTGTATCATAATTAGTACACCCCGTTGATATATCAGTATAACTGTAAATGACAGTATTACTGCCAATATTAGCAAAAGATGGATAAAAAATATTATTATTTACTCCTGAACCAATAAATGTTCCCCCACTAGGTGTACCTATTAGTGTTACAGGGGAATGATATATGCATTTTATAGTGTCTGTATTATTAATAGTTACTATAGGAGATGGTATAATACTAATAGTGTTAGTTGCACTATTGATGCAGCCATTAGCATCTTGATATGTGTAAGTTATTGTAACTGGGCTCCCAGTTACTCCTACTAAAGAAGCATTAAAGTTATTACCATTTACACCTGCCCCTGAAAAGTAGCCTCCTGAAGGAGAAACTATAGCATCGATTGAAATGTCATAACTAGTTGAATTTTCACATTGTGGGGTAAGATTACCTGTAAAAGTTACTATAGGAGGTTCATTAACTATTATGGAATTAGAATCATATGCATAACATCCTGTTAAAGGATCAGTATATTCATAAAATATGTAATAAGGGTTAGGAGATGAAGCTACTAATGATGGGTTAAATGTTATCCCACTAACTCCAGGACCAGAAAAAGTTCCACCTGCCGGGACTGCTAATCCTACTGTAGTCAAATCTAATGGTTGGGAGTTTGTACATAAATTGGGTAAATTACCTGTATATGTTACGGTAGGGAGTGCATTAACTATAATGTTATTGGTAGCAGAAGCTGCACAGATACCATTACTTACAGTGTATGTGATAGTATGTGGACTACCGGCGGCTCCGGCAACAGAAGCATTAAAATTGGTTCCAGTCACTCCAGGTCCGGAGAAAGAACCTCCTGAAGGAGAGACATTACTAACGGTGGCTAAATTTAGAGTAGTAGAATTTTCACATTGTGCGGGCAAAGTACCTGTAAAAGACACATTAGGTATAGCATTAACGACGATGCTATTAGTAGCAGAGGCAGTACAAGCACCGTTTACAACGGTGTATGTGATAGTATGCGGGCTACCGGCGGCTCCGGCAACAGAAGCATTAAAATTGGTTCCAGTCACTCCAGGTC
>DAOTOD010000118.1:0-5179 GCA_035451165.1 Bacteroidales bacterium | reverse complement strand
CTCTGCTCATAAGGTAACTATTCATTAGTTGTGTTCTCCATACACAAAAAGCACAAGCTTGTCTCCAGTTTACACCTACTACGGGGTAATTATCGTATGCTGGGTGCCAAAAATAATTTTGTGTCATAGGTTCATTAAAAGAATAAGTATAATCGTGTACCCATGCTAATGTATCAGGGTATATATTTACAGTTTCTTTAATTACATAAACAGATCTATCTTTTAAGCCTTGAGGGCGATTAGCAAGTGAGCCATTATCTGCATCGAAGTTATCGCCTGAAAATTTTTTAGCAGCAGCTGAGCGATAATCTATACGATAAAATTCATAATTAAATTTACGAGTGTCAAATTCTTTTCTGCGATAAAATCTTTCATGTTCGGGCAAATACATTGTAGCTAAGGCTTCTCTTTCTTCTTGTCCATTCCAGCGTATTTTTGCTTTCCAGTTAATTAGAGGAGGTTCAATAGGTTCGTCATATTCATCTGTTTCAATAAGATGTTCTTCGGGATTAACTTCTCCAAGTATTACATGGGCTATAGAGTCTCTTACCCAGTAAACAAATTGTCTATATTCGTTATTAGTTATTTCGGTTTCATCCATGTAGAATGCTTGTACTGTAACGGTTTTATTATGAGCAGTGAGGGAATAAGGTACGTCTTGGTCACTTGGTCCCATCATATAACTGCCTGGTGGGATAAACAACATTCCAAAAGGGTCTGGTTGGTACCATTCTGTTCGGCCTTGGACACCTATTAGTTGTCCTTTATCTGAGTAAGAGCAGCTACTCAGAGCGATAGTACCTATAATAATTATAAAAATTATGAACCGGTTCATATTTATTTGAATTATATTCGGTTTTATTTTTTTGTTTTTTCTCATTTACACTTTTTATAAGTTTTAAACGTAATAAATTTTTTTTTGTTACTTACATTTTATAAAAATCTAACAGTATGGTGACTAGTTGGTGTGTAAGGTACTTCAATTTTAAAGCAATATTTAACCATTGCTTCGAAGGTACCACTACTTCTTTTATTTGCTCCCAAGGCTGAAGTAGTTATATCATAAGATATTCCTCCTATCAGTCCTTTCATAGGATAATATCCTACTAAAACTACAATAGCATCTTGATTTCGATAAGACAATCCACCGTAAGCCATGCTTTTATATCTCATTAAGCAAGTGAGATCGAATTGAGTTGAAGCTAAATCTGATTTAATCAGGGTAGAAGGTAGTATTTCAAAGTCAGGATTATCGAAAGTATATTCATAACCTGCTTCCATAAAATAATGACGAGCTAGTGTTGGTTTAGCTATTTGCCCACCTATATCGAATTTTGATTCTAGTAATTGTGTTGAAGATATACCGGCGTAAAATTTACTAGGTATATTGTAATATAATCCGAACATAATATCGGTAATCATATCTTTTTCTATTTTAGAGCTAAGTAAGAGAGGGTCAGTAGGGTCAATAGGTTTAAATTTACTAAAGTCAATAGCTTTATTTAAAAAACTAACTTGTGCTCCAATTCCTAAAACTCCTGGTCCCAGTCCATATAGATGATACGAATAGCCTAATTTTAGACCTATATTATTTTCGAATCCTAATTTATCTTTAATTATGGAAGCACCTATGCCTCCTCTTAGAATTTTTATGGGTGTATTTATAGAGAAAATAAGGGTTTGAGGGGCAACTTTATTATTGTCTGGATCTTTAAAACCGATCCATTGAGTACGTGCAATAGCAGTAGCACAAATTAAACCATCTATTCCGGCATAGCCAGGGTTTATGGCCATATGGTTAAACATATTATGGCTAAATTGAGCTTCTTGCTGGCTATAGCTGATTTGTGTAATTAATGTAAATAATGTTAAATATATAATTAATTTTCTCATAATAAGTTATGCCTTTTATAAAAAGGCCATAAAATAACAAAAAATAAATTAAAAATACAAATATAAAATTATTTTACAAATTTAATTCACGTTAAAATTATCAATTAGTTTTTACTTTATACAATTTAACAATATTAATTGTTGCACAATGTTATAAAAATTTTTAAGACATTAAAAATTTAGTTTTTTTAATATAAGGTAAGGTTTCACATTAAGAATATTTTAATTTTAAATTAATTTTTGGTACATCATCCACCATCTATCTGGTATATCGTCGTTTGTTGCTATTTGATAATCTTTATAAGAGCAAGGTACCATGTAATGTCTTTCGTATTTATTAATTATTTCGGTGGGGCATGGTATTTCCATCCACCATTGACCAGTTATGTTGCTTTTATAAAACACAATTTCATACTGATTTTTAATAGTTACCAGATATTTAATAAAGTTAGTTTTATCGCGTTGAGGGATTATATTTTTTCGATTTGCGAAGCCATCAATAAAGTACCAAATCATTTGAGCTACGAGGTGGCTAGTGATACCTTTGTTATCTAATGATGGGTTAATTTCGTATATACCTAAAGATGTTAGTTTATCACTTAGCCCTGCGTATCGCATTATTTGGCAAATTTCTTCTCCATAAAATCCATTAGGAGATGCATTGGCATTACCTGGAGCATCTGAATATCTTACAGAGCTGATATCTACACTTAACATATCGGCATTTCTAACCATTGGCTCAGCATTTTCAATATTTTCTCTTATTGCACCAAGTCGACAAGCATCAAAAAAAAGATTTTTAAGTAATTCTATAGCTTCTTGGTCAGTAAAATAAGTTTGGTAACCTATGTTAGTGTAATTAAATAGATAAGAAGGCTTTTGTGTAATAATTTTACTTAGATAGTTTTCTGAATTAGTTGGCAGATGAGTTTCTCCAAGGTTAAATTTAGAATCTATGGAAACAAAATTTATTATTTGTCCTAAATTTTCGTAAGCTAAATAATTAGCTAGTGTGAGGTCTTGGCTACCTCCTATTATGATTGGCAATACATTAGAGCTTATCAAGTCGGTCAAACATGATTTAAGTGCATAATAAGTATCTTCTACTTCGTGTCCTAATATAAGATTTCCTAGATCTACAATTTTAGTTTTCCATAATCCAGTATATAAGTTATATATATAATATCTAACTATATCAGGAGCGTTACCACAGCCTTTATTATTTAAGGCTCTTCTATCTTCTTTAACTCCTATAATCGCAATATCAACATTATTTAAGTCAGGGAAGCTATTTTTATTAGTAAAAGCAATAATATTATTGCCTAATTTTTTAGGATTATTATCAGTAAAATCTAACTTGTTAATAGGTTCAAGATATATGGATATATCCATATTTATTAATTATTTTTTATATTTGATTTAGCTTCTATTTCATTAATAATATTTTTACAATCTTCGATAGTTAATGTATAAGGGTCAACATTTTTAGGGATTTTATAATTTTTATTTCCTTTTGAAATATAAGGGCCCCATTTACCTTTTATTATTTTTATATCATCGTTTCCAGTTGATTTTAAAATAATTTTTTCAGAATTTTTTTTTCTTTTATCTAATATTATTTCGATAGCGGTTTGTATATCAATGGTCATGGGGTCATCGGTTTTACGAAGAGAATAAAAATTGGAACCGTGTTTAATATAAGGGCCAAAACGTCCAATACCTACTAATATTTCTTGATTTTCATAAAGTCCTATTTTTTTGGGGAATTTAAATAAATCAAGGGCTTCTTTTAAGGTAATAGTTTCAATTGACTGATTTTTTAGTAACCCTGCGAATTTAGGTTTTTGGTCAGATTCTGAATCCCCTATTTGTACTAAAGGTCCATATTTCCCTATTTTTACATAAACATTTTGGCCTGAAACGGGATCTTTACCTAGTAATTTTTCTCCAGAAACTTTTTTAGTAGTTTCCATTGTTTTTTGAACTAAAGGATGAAAAGATTCATAAAATTCTTTGATCATTATATGCCATATTTTTAATCCTTCAGCTATTTCATCAAATTGCTTTTCAATATTAGCAGTAAAATTATAATCTAATATAGATGGAAAATTTGTAATCAAAAATTTATTTACAACAATTCCAATATCGGTAGGGCATAATTTAGCTTTTTCGGTGCCTGTGAGTTCTTTTTTTAATTCTTCTTTAATATTTTGGTTAATAAGTTTTAAACTTATATATTGACGTTCTAAACCTTTTTTATCATCTACTATGACATAACCTCTTTTTTGTATAGTTTCTATGATAGGAGCATAAGTAGAAGGGCGGCCAATTCCTAATTCTTCGAGTTTTTTAACTAAACTTGCTTCGGTGTAACGTGGTGGATGTTGAGAAAATTTTTGATTAGCTATTATTTCTTTTATTGTTAAGGTATCGCCTTTGAATACTTTAGGTAAAATAGTTTTATTTTCGTTTTCGTTATTTTCTTCGTCGTTAGATTCAATATATAATTTTAAGAATCCATCAAATTTAATAACCTCTCCTTTAGCGATAAATTTTTCATCAGTATTAGACATTGAGATAGTAATTGTAGTTTTTTCTATTTGAGCATCATTCATTTGTGAAGCTATAGTTCTTTTCCATATTAATTCATATAATTTTTTTTGGGCTGTAGTTCCTTCTTCAAGTGTTTTTTTTGACAAATATGTAGGGCGTATAGCTTCGTGTGCTTCTTGAGCTCCTTTTACTTTAGAAGTATATTTTCTTATTTTAAGATATTCTTTACCAAAATCTTTAGTTATATTTTTTTGGGCTTCTTTTATAGCAGTATCGGATAAGTTTAACGAATCAGTACGCATATAAGTTATTTTCCCTGATTCATATAATTGTTGGGCTATTAACATAGTTTTTGAAACAGAAAATCCAAGTTTTCGTGCAGCTTCTTGTTGAAGAGTAGAAGTAATAAAAGGCGGAGCTGGGGAGCGACTACTATCTTTTATTTCTATATTGCTAACATAAAATTGAGCTGTTTTACATTTTTCAAGAAACTGAATAGTTTCTTCTTTAGAGTTAAACTTTTTATTTAATTCAGCTTCTATTGTATTAATTTTATTATTAGAAGATTTAACATTAAAAATACCTATAACTTTGAATGAAGTAGTAATTTGAAAGTTTCTTATTTCTTCTTCTTTTTCAACAATGAGTCGTACTGCAACAGATTGAACTCTTCCCGCAGATAATTTAGGTTTAACTTTTTTCCATAATATAGGTGACAATTCAAACCCTACTA
>DAOTOD010000117.1:0-5192 GCA_035451165.1 Bacteroidales bacterium | reverse complement strand
TTAGGATCAAGGCTATCAACACCAAAAATCCACATATAACCTATAGAACCATCTTGTGACCATGCTGTATTAAATCCTGAATAGACATCTGTTCCACTTGTGGGAGCGTTAAATAAAGGTACTTGTACGGTGCTTGTTGTCCAGTCGAATCCACCTTTAAGAGAAGGATTAAATTTAAAATTGTTCATTACTAGATATTTAATATTATATGTACCTGTTCCGTGATTTCCATCATCAAAATATCCCATGATATGTTGGGTACTATCGTCACAAGCTGCGAATCCTATGCGAGGGAAGTATTGAGGTAGAGGAGGGGCATTATCAGGATTTATAGTTATACTTATATTTGTACTATCTAATTTTGACCACATATAGTAGTAAGAATCCCAACTGGTACCACCGTATGAAGAGCCCATAGCTAAGCCATAAGCATTATCAGGGTTAGTATTTCCATTTGGGTTATAGATAACACCTGATGGATATCTTAATTTTTGTCCAATAGAATCAACGGTTACGTGTTTAAATGTAGATCCCATATCAGAAGTATAAGAGAAAGTGATTTGGTTTCCATTGCCACCGTATTGTCCACCTGCACGATGAGTAAACATAATAGTATTGATATTAGGATCGTATGTTAAGCAGTTAGATTCAGCTAATAGAGCAGTAAAAATATTAAAAGAAGAAGTAAAAGGTATCTTGTTTAAAGTATTAATATTTTTTATTGTATAATTTTTAGGTTTTAGTGGGCCATAAGATGGTAAAATTACTTGATCGGGTTTATTTAAATAAAGGCTTTTTTGGGGCATTAACAGAGCTTTGGTTAAATCTTTTTTGGGAGTTTGAGCCATTAGCGAATAACTGATGGTTACAATTACAACAAATAATAAAATTTTTTTCATTTTTTATAAGGTTTAAGATTATTAATAAGTTTAAATTAACATTCACAAATTTACATATTTTTTTATTTTTTTTACAAGTATGAATAAATTTTTTTAGCTTTTAATAATTATTTAAATAATTTTTTTATTTCATATTTTACCATAGTCAGGTCATTTTTATTAAATGTAAGTTGTTTAATTTTAATATTAGTTAATTTATAAAAAATTATAATTTGATATGTAGAAGAGGCTACATATGATATTGTGGTAGATAAGGCAGCTCCCATTAAACCGTGTGTAGGTATGAGCCAAAGTCCTAGTATAAGCGTAAATATAAATCCTATTACAGAACCAATAGTATTATAAATGGGTTTTCCTGTGCCTGAAAAATAGTTACTTAATATCATTCCAGCTGATATAGCTATTATACCTGGTGATAATAGTATAATAATTTTTTTTACTTCGTAAAAATCGTTACCGAAAATAAGTTGAAAAGCATAAGATGGTATAATAAATATAATTGATAGTATAATTAAAGTCATAATTAAAGAAATTTTAAAAAAACTCAAAGTGAGATTTATCATGTAGTTTTTATCATTAGAATTAGATATTTTAGAGTATATCACGGTAGAAAGGCTTTTAGGTATATTCCATACTCCTTCCGAAATTTGAGTACTAAGATTAAATATACCAAGTGCTTTTCTATTAATAAAATGGTCAATAAAATAATAAGCTAAGCGGTAATTAAACAATTGAGAAATATTAGCTATTTGTATAATAGTACCTAATTTGAAGATTTCTTTAATTAGATTTGTTAATTTATCTAAGCTTTTTGATGCTATAATAAATTTTCGTATGCTAAAAAAACTCCATATGGTTACAAGCGTATAGCTACAATATAAGGCATAAACATAAGTATTTATGCTTGTTTGGGGTATAATATTAAGAAATATTATTAAGCTTATAAACATTATTATTGCTTGTGCTAATGATATTATATTATAAAAAGTTATTTTTTCATATCCTAGAATAATCATTTGATTTATTGAATTAATAGAAAAAAGTAATGATAATAATAATATGTGATAAGTATAATTATTTGGTATTAAGTTTATTAAATTTAAGATAATGGTAGTAGATATTGATGAGATTAAGGCCCATGAATAAGAAAGTAATATAAGTTTATATGTATTATATCTGGGGACTAGATATACTAAAGAACTGCCACCTACGAAATTATTAATTAAAACTATGATTGTTATACCAAGTACTATAAGCCCTATAGTTCCCATTCCTTCAGCGCCAAATTTGCGTGAAAGTATAATTATGGTAATAAAACTTATTAAAGCATTTATAAATCGTGTTATAATAGTACTTGCAATATTTTTAAACATTAAATTTTATTATTTAAAATATTTTTATATAATGTATATAGTTCATATCCAACACTTTCCATGCTATATTTATTTATAATTTTTTGCCTTATATTTTGGGGATCATATTTATCTAGGTTATTAAGCATTTTGTCAATAGCTAAAGCAAAGTCTTGTTCATCGTTAGGTTCAACAAGTATTCCACAATTTGGAGTTACTATTTCGTTTATGCCCCCTACTTTTGTAGCCACTACAGGTTTACCACAGCTAAAAGCTTCGTTAATCACAACAGGTATGTTTTCATAATTACTGAATAAAATTAAGATATGCGATTTCCCTATAGCTTCTGCTACTGTTTGTGGATTTATCATTAATCCATCAAATTTTATGTATTTGTCTTTTAAATCAAGTTTTTCTGCAAGATTTTTAATATATAACTTATCTTGTCCTTCTCCTATAAGGTGTAATACAAAATCTTGTCGTATGTTAGTTAGTCTTTTTAAAGCTCTTAACATTCCTGATATGTTTTTAGATTTGTCTTCGAAGCATGATATATGAATTAACCTGTAAGAAATTCCATTTTCTTTTTCGGCAGGTTTAGGTACAAATATATTAGTATCTACTACATTATTAATAATGAAAGTATTTTTATTAATAATATTATGGTTAGCCATTGCTTTTCGAAGATTATCAGAAACAACTAAAAGAGCTTTTGCTTGTTTTACCGTTAGTTTAGTAAAGAATTGTCGTATTATTCCTTTATATGTATTGACAGAAGGTAAATAACGTGACCAATGTTCAGTTATAATATAAGGAATATTATGTATGATTTTAAAATATAGAGCAATTATGGCAGTTCGAGTCAATATATTAACATGTATTAAATTGGGCTCGCCAAAATTTATTTTTATAAGTTTCCATCCTTTTATGAAAGCTTTTATATATCTAAAATTATTTATTATAGGTTTTAGCTTTTTTGTAAATTTATTTGAATGAGATTTGTAGTAGATAATAACTTCTAATAATTGTCCATTTGTTGTATGATTTATTTCAATTTCATATGATTTATTAGACATTTTATTACTATGGCAAATGTATAGTACAGCTACTTTTTCATATAAAGCTGCAGCCATTGCATGACGCTTAACAAAAAGCCCAAACATAGGGTCTTCCCTGTTAGGATACCATGCTGAAAGAAATAAAATTTTATTTTGTTTGTCAGACATTATCAAATAATAGATAAATAAGCAGCAAATTAATTAAAAATAATTAATGAATAAATTAGATTTTTAAAAGTTTTTGTTATTTTATATATTATTTGCCTCTACCTTGTAGTATAATAAGAGCTGTATAAATAAGGATTTTAAAGTCCGTAGCTAATGACATATTTTCTATATAAAGTATATCATATTTTAACCTTTCTATCATTTGATCTACATTTTCAGCATATCCATATTTTACCTGCCCCCACGAAGTAATGCCTGGTTTAACTTTATGTAAAAGCTTATAGTGTGGAGCTTTTTTTATTATTTGATCAATATAATATTGTCTTTCTGGCCTTGGTCCTACTAATGACATTTCACCGATTAAGACGTTATAAAATTGAGGTATTTCATCTAATCGTACTTTTCTCAAAAACCTACCAAACGGTGTTATACGGGTGTCATTTTTTGAACTTAATTGTGGTCCATTTTTTTCTGCATCTACGTACATAGAGCGAAATTTATATATTTTAAAAGGTTTACCATGTAAACCTATTCTTTCGTGCGAATATAATATAGGTCCTTTTGAAGAAAATTTAACCCCTATAGCTACTATTAAATAAACAGGAGATAATACTATGAGACAACAAATTGCTGTAACAATATCTATTAATCGTTTTAAAAATTTTTGCCAAGCAGGTAGTAATTCAGGATATATTTGTATTAAGGGTGCGTGAAAAATTCCAGTCATTTTTACAGAACCTAATAATATATCACGCATTCCCGGAATAATTTTAATTACAACGTCAGTATCTTCAAGGTTTGTAATAATATCTTCTATGATTTTATGTTCAGAAGGCTCAATAGCAATAATAACTTCTTCTATATTGTGTTTTGATATAATATCTTTTAAATTACTATAATGTCCCAAATTTGGTAGTTCTTGTTTTAATGGGCATTCATTATTATTAGTGACTTGGACAAATCCAATAAATTTATTTCCTGATGAAACAGGCTGATTTTTGATTTCCTTATAAATTGAGATAGCATTCCCGTTGCATCCTATTATTAATGTATTGAAACCAATTATTTCTTTTTGAATTTTTCGTGCAGTAATAGTACTTAAAATGATTCGAAAAGAAGCTGTAATTGTAAAGTGAGTAATAAGTAAAAATAAAAAAGATTTATAATAATTTTTGTAAGAAAAAACGACATCATCTAATATTAATATAAAAAAAATAATTATAGTACCTAAGAGTGTTTGTAACATAGTTTGGCTTAATTCTTTAAGCCTTGATTTACGATATATTTTGTTATAAGTACCAGTTATAATATAAAGGCAAATCCAAAAAGTAGGAACAAATATAAGTCCTAAATATAGTTTGGGGTCACTTAATATAGTTTTGAAATTTTGGATTGAAGAAAGCTCAATATTTTGCTTTCTATATAAATATAATAACCCCCACGATAGTATGGCAGATAATAAATCGAAAGTTAGATATTTAAATACTTGTAACTTCTTATTCATTGTTAATATTAAAAGTGCACTAATTTAATGTTATCAATTAATATTTCTGCTATGTCAACATCATTGTCTTTTATAGCTCCGATAAAAACTTTGTAATTTAAAGCAGTAGTTTCGCGGGCAGCAATAGTAGTAAAGTTAATATATATTTTTGTCCATTTATCAGTTTTATTTAATTGTACTACAGGATGTTGAACTGTATTATAAGCGTAAT
>DAOTOD010000116.1:0-5195 GCA_035451165.1 Bacteroidales bacterium | reverse complement strand
CGCCGGCGATCACCGCCTGGCAGGGAGCCGTAGTACCATCGCCGAAGTCCCATGAATAAGTTACTAAAGAGGATATATTAGAAGATAAATTTGTAAAATTTACCAGTAAAGGTTTACATCCTTTAGTATTAGAAGCAATAAAAGAAGACATAGGCATTTTTTCAACAAAAACAGTAACAGAGTCTATTATAGTATCGCAAGGTGTTATAATATAAGCACTATAAGTTGTTGTACTATCAGGAGTTACTATATTTATATTACCTGTAACTCCATTACTCCAGGTACATATCACATTAAAATTACTATTAATTGCGAGTGTTGCAGCGCCTCCTTCACAAATAATAGTATCTTTTCCAGCATTAACAAGCCCACCTGAACCATAATAAACTATAACATCTTCAGTAGCAATTGAGCCACAAGCATCAGTCACACTAACATAATAAGTAGTAGTATTAAGAGGACTTACAGTAACTGAGGAAGATGAAGAAATCATATTATTACCATCATTCCACATATAATTCAAAGGTGCTAATCCTCCATAAGCGTTTACATTAAGAGTAACTACATTTCCACATGTCATTGTATCATTACTTACTACCAAATTAACATTAGATTTATCTTTTATATAAGCTGTAGCCGAAGATAGACCGCCACATACTGTGCCTTGTATTGTAACCACAACAGTTTCAGGGGCTTCTGTGATTCCATCAGCTATTGGATTAATAATAAATCCTGCAGAATCTTGCCCGGAAGGTACTGTAACACTAGAAGGTATGGGCAAATAATCAACACCATTTTGAGCGGTTCCTCCAATAGTATAATTGATAGTAAGAGGAGAAGTAGTAGGAGAAGATAGTTTAAAACCTACTGTAGCACTAGTGCATCCTTCGATAGCAGCTGTATCTATAGAAGCTGCGGAGTAAGCGACAGATACCTTTATAGCATTAGTAGAGAAGCTATTTGCTTCGAGGAATACAGCAGAATCATAAACATCATCGCCTGCATCACCTATAGCAATTTTTATATGGTACATTTGGCAAGGTACAACAAGAGCCCAAGCAGTAAGTACTTTTGTAAATCCGTCATAAACAATAGTAGTTCCATTCATTCCCTCATTATCAACATAATATTGAGGATAAGAAGGGATAACATTATTAACATTATCAATTGTAACGGGTAAATTAGTACCTGGAATTAGAGCAATATTTTTATTAACATAGCTACCTCCAAAAGGATTAGGCCCTGAGATAAAAAAGCCAAATACATCATTATAACTTGAGCTAACCCATTCAGGATATTCTTCGGAGCCAAAGACATATCTAAATTTTATAGTATCATCTAAAGGTATAAAGTCGAACTGTAAAACAACAGCGTCATAAATAGAATAACCTGGTATTAAAGCAGCTAACTGTGGGTCACTTCCAGTTCCTATAGAAGTAGAAGCAAAATCCCATACTGGTGACCCTGGAGGGACAGCACTACTACCACTTACATCACCTGTTGATAAAATTATACCAGTCGATAAGCCAAGATTAGTAGAAGAAGGGCCTGTATAAAAAGCACCTATAGAATTAACAGAGCCAGAATAAGTCACATTAGAAATACTAACTCCTGAACCTACTAATATATTTTGCACCAATTGAGCAGGAGTTTGTGTATTATATACCACAAGTTGTGAAAATAAAGCTTTGTTTATAAAAACAAGCAAAATAAAGATAATAATATATAGTTTTTTATTATTATATAAATAAACATCATATTTTTTTTCTTTAAAAAGTTGCATTTTTAATATATTTAATGCAAATTTAAATATTTATTTAAAAAATTGTTAAATTTTTATTTAAAAATTAAAAAGAAAACCATATTTAAATCCTATTGCATAAGGACTTCTTTTGGTGCCAGGAGCTTTTCTGTCGTATAAAGAAGCAGAATATATTCTAGCAGAAGGTTCTAAAGATAAAGTAATAGCATTAGATATTTTATAATTTATTCCAACAGATATCAATAAGTTCCAATTATATTTAGCTCTATTAGGGGTTTTTCGATTAATAAACAAAACTTTTGTATCCGAATCAAAATAATTTAGTTCTGGTTCTTTTTGATTTAATAAATAATTATATGCTACACCTCCTTTTATTATATAACTAATTCTGTCGATTGAATGTGAATATCCTATATAAAAAGGCAGTTGTAAATATTTGTAAGTATAAGATTTTTGAGCTACTGTAGTACTTTTTAATGTATCATATATATACACAGTATTAGTATGGTAAACAGGTATAATATTGTTTCCTACAGTGTCAAAAGTCACAATTTGTACATCTTCATAAGAGCCTTTAACTACATATTTTTCATAATCTACTAAATAATTAATTTTATCAAGAGAATAAATAACCCCTATACCTCCTTCTACAAAGAAATCAGAAAAATCATAAACAGAAGTAATATCAAATGCATAAGCATATTTATTGTAATTATTTGCAAATACATCAGTATAAAATGGATTTACTATGATTTCGGGGGTAAAATGCAAGCCTAAATTCCATCTATTCCTTTTACCATAATCGTCAGGAGGAGGATTATAAGTAATTTCATCAACACCATCGGATATTTTATTTTTAATTATATCGTCATAATTTAAGGTTTTATGGTATTTTTTATTAGTATCTATTGTAATATTTTTATATAATTCACTTTGTTTTTCATTTAGTATTACTTGTTGTAATTTATTAAATTGACTATCAACAACTTCATTTTTTTTATTATCAATTAATAAATTAAAATTAGCATTAATATTATGATTAATATTATGATGCGATTTAGTATAATTATCTTTCAAATTGCTATTATTATAAGTCTTATTATTTAATTTTATTATTGAGTTGTTTTGATTCGTTGTTATATTATCATTATTAATATTATGATTTATAACATAATCATTATTTTTTTTCAAATCATGCAAATTATGTAATGCTCTCTTTTTTAAGAGTGTATTAGTATTACTAACATATTGTGTTCCATCCCTATGAGCAAAGTAATTATTATTTATCAAAAATAAAGGGATAAATAAAATTGCTAAAAATAAGCTAAGCCATATTAATGGTTTTGAAAACAGCCAATATACAAAAGATTTTCTTTTTTTATTACTTTCTATCGAATTACTAATATTTTTCCACACAGTAGGAGGTGATTCTATGGAATAATTTCTAAATTTTTCCCTAAACAAATCATCTAAAGAATATTTATGCTGATTGTTCATAAAAATTAATATTATAAAGTTTTCTAATTTTATTTTGTAAAGCCGCTCTGGCTCTTGATAATTGAGATTTAGAAGTATTTTCAGTTATACCTAATTGTTCAGCTATTTCTTTATGTGAATAACCTTCTATTACGTATAAATTAAAAACCATTCTATATCCTTCAGGTAATTCTTGGATTAACTTTAATAATTCTGCTTCAGAAAGGTTTGATATTGCATCTTGATCAAAAAAATTTACTATATCTACTTCGTCGATATCTATATCTTGTAAAAATTTAATGTTCTTATAATAATGATTAATTGCTGTATTTACCATTGTTCTTCTTATCCAACCTTCAAAAGAGCCTTCACCTCTATATTTCGAGAGATTAGTAAATATTTTTATGAAGCCTTCTTGTAATATATCTTCAGCTTCCATTTTATTAGCAGCATAGCGCATACACACACCAAACATTTTTGATGCATAACGCCTGTATAATAGTTCTTGAGCCACAGGGTCATTATTAATACAACGATTTATTAAATCTTGTTCAGGCTCCATGTTTTATTAATTATAAATAAAGACATATCAAAATTATATGTAGTTGCATATAATAAAATATCATTTATTACTTATAATATTAAAAACATAAAACATCTTATATAAAAATTTAAACAACCTTTTATTAGCTTTTAGTAAATTTGCATAACTTATTAGCTTAATATTATGAAAATGAACAACATTTTTTATAAAAGTGTTTTAATATTATTATTAATAGTTAGTTCAATAATTATTTCTTGTAATAAAAATAGTTACAGAGCTTCGAATGATGAATTTCTTATAAAAGCTATTTTTTCTAATTCTAAAGGAGAAATTTTGTATTTATATGAGCTTAACGTACATGATAAAACATTATTAGATTCAGCTAAAATTAATGAAGATGGTCAATTTGTAATAAAACACAAAATTAATGAACCTGGATTTTACTTGTTATACCAAAATAAGAATAATTTTATTACCTTACTTGCTAACAAAGGAGAAACAATAGAAATAACGGCTGATTTACAGCAATTAGCAAGAACTTATAATGTTAAAGGGTCGCCTGGTTCTTCTCTTATACATGAATTTGAAGCTTTCACAAGAGAAAATAATAAAAAAGTCGAAAAATTATCATTAGCATACGAAAAATTAAAAAATTCACCTCAAATACTCGAAATACAAGATTCTTTAAACAACGAATTTAAGATAATACTTGAAGACCAAAAGAAAAAAGTTAAATCATTCATAACAAAAAATAATAACTCCTTAGCTTCCCTCATAGCTATCAATAGAAGGTTTAGAGAACATACTGTTGTTTCAGAAAAAGACGACTTTATATATTTTGATTTACTTGATAGGACTTTATCTGCAATATATCCTAATAATAAACATACTATTGAACATCACAAACGAGTTAATGCTATAAAACTTGAACAAGAAGAAGCTCGTTTAGCTAAAGAAAGACTTGCCCCGGGTAAAAAAGCTCCTCATTACGAACTTCCTTCAATTGAAGGAAAGATAATAAATTCTGAAAATTTAAAAGGTAAAATAGTCATACTTTATTTTTGGGCATCATGGAATGCTTTATCTAGACAATTAAACCCTAAATTAGTAAATATATATAAAAAATACAAAAATAAAGGGCTTGAAATAGTGGGTATATCTTTAGATAACGTCAATGATATATGGCGTGCTGCTATTAAACTAGATAAACTTGAATGGATTCAATTAAACGACTTTCTAGGGTGGGATTCACCAGTTATTAAAGATTATTATGTAAAAAAATTACCTCATCTTTGCTTAATCGATGCTGAAGGGAATATTATCGAGAACAACACAAATATTGATGAAATACAAAATAAAATTTATCTTTATCTTAAAAATTAATGAATATAAAAGAAAATAAAAAAATATACT
>DAOTOD010000115.1:0-5203 GCA_035451165.1 Bacteroidales bacterium | reverse complement strand
ACTTATCCATTATATAAGAAGTCATCTCTATATATGGATAAGAAGCTATATCATTTTTAATATTAATAATTAATCCACCTTTAATCGTAGGAGCGATTAACATAAGAGCTGATATAAACTGACTACTAATAGACGCATCAATAGCTACATAATTTTTATTAATAAAACCTCCTTTAATACAAATTGGTGGGAATCCTATTTTTTTTAAATACTTAATCTTTACACCTAATTCTTCAAGAGCATCAACAAGGTGATATATAGGTCGTTGCTGCATACGCACATTGCCATCTAATATCCATTCACCAGGTAAAATGGAGCAATATGCTGTAAGGAATCTAAATACTGTACCTGAATTGCCTGCATTAAAAACTTTTTTTGAATTATTATATTGTTGTGTTAATTTTATTTCCTCCAGTAATTTTTGCATCAACATTGTATCTTCAGCTGATGAAAGATTATTTATTGTAAAACTACCATTATTTAAAGCTTTGATGAGCAAAACCCTGTTACTTAAGCTCTTCGAAAAAGGTAAATAAACTCTCCCTTTTAAAGTACTTTTACACGAAATTTTTATCACCTACAATAAATATTTTTGCATTATAATAATTAATTGTCTTTAAAAAATAATGAACATAACAAATTGTATAAAAACTAAAAAAGAAAATTAAGCCTAAACTTAATAAGTTTTCATAATTAACAACTAAATTCCATTATACAAATGTATATTAAATTTTTTACTTGTACACAAATACAGACGAAACTCATAAGGTAATTAGTATGCACCCAAAAATGATTCTTATTTCTATAAAGTATAACTTACAATTTATTTAACCCTCTCCCTTTAAAAAAAATATAAAACTGACAAAAGATTGAAACTTTAAAATAAATACCATTTTTATATATGCAATCTAAAATTAAATCAATATATTTGCTTGCAATTTATCTTTTATGGGACTTTACGAAGAATTTGTTAGAACAGGAAATTTTTTATTTAAAAATCGCAGTTTTATTCCTCTTTTTTTATACGTAATAGCTACTATAGCTATCATTATTAGTCCTTTCGAAATTTGTACTTTTAATAATGTTTGGTGGAGTATGCTTTGTTTCGCAATATCAATATTTGGTTTAATCATAAGAGCATTAACTATAGGTTATACCCCTGCAGGCACATCAGGAAGAAATACAAAAGAAGGACAAATAGCAGAAACTCTTAATACTACAGGTATGTATTCTATTGTAAGACATCCTTTATACTTAGGAAATTTTATTATGTGGCTAGGGCTAATATTATATATTGCTATACCTTGAGTGATGGTATTTAGTATTGCTTTTTTTTGGCTTTATTATGAAAGAATAATGTTTGCCGAAGAAGAATTTATAAAAAATAAATTTCGGGAAGTCTTTAATAACTGGGCACAAAAAACTCCTGCTTTTATACCTAATTTTAAAAAATGGCAACAACCTGAATTGAAATTTTCTTTAAAAAATGTACTAAAACGTGAATATTCTGGTTTCTTTGCTGTTATTATTTCTTTTGTATGGCTCAATTTTATAAAATATTATTTTTTGAAAAATAACTTTAACATCGATATATGGTGGATTGTTATAGGTATAATAGGAACACTAATTTATATAATTTTACGAACTCTAAAAAAATATTCTAATGTTTTAAACGTTAAAGGAAGATAAAAAAATATATATATTAATTTAATTATTTATTATTTAATTAATTTAAATTGAAGCAATTAAAAAATCATCAAGGAGGAATCGTAAAAGTTGTTAACATAGGACGAAGGTTAAACATTGTTAACAAATATTACATTAAAACTGGTTTTTATCCTTTTATAAAAAAAACTATAATAAAAGGAACTATTATTATATTAATCATAATAACTATATTATTTTTACTTGACTATTTTTTTATTGATACTAATGCACTACTAGATAACTTAGTACACCATTATGATACATGGATTGTTATGGCAATATTTTATCTTTCCGAATCTTTTTTAGGCATTTTACTTCCTGATATTTTTATTGCTTGGTGTGCTAAAATGGACTATCCATGGTTAACTTTATTTGGTGTAGCTACTTTATCATATTTAGGAGGTTGTACTGCTTATTATATAGGTAAAATGATACGTAAAATACCTAAAATAAATACTTATATAGAAAATAAAGTTGCTAAACATGTTAAAAAATTACACAAATGGGGTGGTTTTTTTGTTATGGCAGGAGCATTATTACCGATACCTTTTTCTATTATAAGTATGGCATCAGGATTAATTAAATATAAATTTAAATATTATTCTTTGTGGAGCCTTTTCCGATATCCTCGTTTTTTTATATATGCAATTATTATCTTTAAAATATTTTAATCATTATCTTTGCAGACATTCTAACTACTTCTCGTTAACATGCACTTTTTTAAAAGATTATATAACTGGGTTTTAAGTTGGTCCGAAAGTCGCTACAGTAATTTAGCCTTATTCATATTAGCATTTTCTGAATCAATATTTTTCCCTATCCCTCCCGATGTATTATTAATTGCATTAGCATTAGGAACTCCTAAAAAATCTTTTTATTATGCAGCAAATTGTATCATAGGCTCTATCTCAGGTGCTGTAATAGGATATGGAATAGGGCATTATATATGGCTAACAAACTCAGGAGAATTTACCTCTTTCGCCAATTTCTTTTTTAATAACATCCCTGGCTTTACTCATGACGTATATAATCATATTAAAATTTTATATAATCAATGGGATTTTTGGATAATATTCACTGCAGGTTTTACACCTATACCATACAAAATATTCACTATAACGTCTGGTGTATTTGATGTGAATTTTTTCTTATTTATATTAGCTTCAATAATTGGTAGAGGAACAAGATTTTTTTTAATTGCTTTATTAATATGGAAATTTGGTAATAGTATCAAAATGTTTATTGACAAATATTTTAACTTAGTTGTTTTTACTTTTACTATACTGTTAATAGGAGGTTTTGTATTAATCAAATATTTATTATAAAAATGTAAGATGATAAGTATTAACTATATAGCATGGCTAGGCTTTATAACTTTTATTCTAATCATGCTAATTATTGACCTAACTGTATTTCATAAAGAATTACATGCTGTTAAGCTAAAAGAAGCTATTATATGGACTATAACATGGATAATATTAGCTTTGCTCTTCAACATAGGAATTTATCTTTGGGTTGATAAAATAAAAGCTATTGAATTTTTTACTGCATATTTAATTGAAAAATCTTTAAGCGTTGATAATCTTTTTGTATTTTTAATGTTATTTTCTTATTTCAACATAAATCCCAAATATCAACACGAAATTTTATTTTGGGGAATTATAGGAGCTATTATAATGCGTGCAATATTTATTTTTGCAGGTATTGCTCTAATTAATTCTTTTAATTGGATAATATACGTCTTTGGATTATTTCTGATATATACAGGCTTTAAAATGTACTTTAAAAAAGAACAAACCCCTCATCCTGAAAAAAATCCCATTATTAAATTATTAAAAAAAATATTCCCCGTTACTGAAGATATAGCAAATGGTAAATTTTTTATTAAAAAAAATAAAAAACTGTTTATTACTCCCCTATTTATAACTTTAATTGTTATCGAATTTTCTGATTTAATTTTTGCAGTAGATTCAATACCTGCCGTATTAGCTATATCTAAAGACCCTTTTATAGTATTTACTTCTAATGTTTTTGCTATACTTGGCTTACGTGCTTTATATTTTACTATTGCCGGTATAATGAAATATTTCCATTATTTAAAATATGGTCTATCTATAATTCTTGTTTACATAGGTATAAAAATGATAATAAATGAAATACAACCCGAATTCATTAATAACATAATATCCCTATTTATTGTTATAACTATAATAATATGCTCTATAATTATATCTATAATATTCCCAAATAAAAACAATAAACCTTCCGTTTTACAACAAACAAATGATAATGTTAATAAATTTTAAAAAATACAATCTTTATAAAAAATACTGTGTAACTATATAAATTATCCTTTTTTAAAAAATCAGTTTTATTATAATATAAAAAAATGTTTTTTATTATAAATTATTAATTATTTACTTTTTGTGTTATATTTGCTAATCAGTAAAACAAAAAAAACAATATCATGGGCAAAGGTGATCAAAAAAGTAAAAGAGGTAAAATATGGAAAGGCTCTTATGGGGTCAGAAGACCAAGAAAAAGAAAAAAATCAACTGCTAAACCGGCAGCAACAGATACTGCTGAAACAACAGAAATCACTAATAGTATTTCTATCGATGAACCAAAAGAAAAAGTAGAAAGAATAAATGTAAATCCAATTACAAAACAAATAAAAGGAGAAACTAAAGCAAGTAATAAAAAAACCCCCACCAAAGCTAATGCAAAAGAAAAACAACCTACTACAAAAGCATCTGCAAAGAAGCCGAAAGAAAAAAAGTCGGAATAATTAAAAAATAAAGTATTATATTTTTATTTTTTTACACAAATAATTAAACACTTCGCCTCTTTCTTCAAAGCTTTTAAACATTCCATAACTTGCAGCTGCAGGCGAAAGTAAGCAGCTTTTCCCATAAGGAGTTTCTTTTTTGGCTATCAGTACAGCTTCTTCAAGTGTATTTACTAAAAACAACTTTTTATTATTTTTTATTTCTTTTATCAAATTCATAATCCTTTTACCAGCGTTATCTATAAAAATTAGCACTACAACATTTGAATTAACTAAAAAATTAGCTAATTCTAAATAATCTATGCCCCTATCAAAACCTCCCAAAATCAAACTATGTACATTAGGTATAGCTTTTACAGCAGCTATAGTAGATTCAGGTATAGTTGATATAGAATCATTATAAAAATCAATACCACCATAATTACCTATATATTCCATTCTATATTTTAAACCTGACATTGTCTTAATACCTTCATTAATAGTTTTATTATCAATACCTTGCAATTTGCATACAATAATAGCTGCCATTAAATTCTGTAAATTATGTTCCCCTTTTATTTGCCTCGAACCATTATTATCAATAAACACAACTTCTTCAAAATCATTATCTTTATATATAATTTTATCACCTCTTAAAAAGCATCCCCTTTCAACTTCATTATTTAACGAAAAAGAATATTTTACAGACTTAATACTTTCAGTATTCAT
>DAOTOD010000114.1:0-5226 GCA_035451165.1 Bacteroidales bacterium | reverse complement strand
TTCTCCATTTTCAGTAATTTATTTAACTCTCTATTTTTAATAGATTTTTCAAGATCTTGTTCAATTACGGAAGTCATCTGATTTATATGCTTCAAATATTTTAAGTACAAGTTACCTGAACGGAGATATAATCGTAAAATAAAATTAATACTATCTGTTATTTGTCGGTACTGTTCTCTACTAGCAGAAGGTTGTCCTATAGGTAAAACCTCATTTTCTTCAACACATATAGTAAGAGTAAAGTTTTCCATAATAAATATACCGAGTGGTATAGTATTAAAAGGCACTCCATTATTTGAAATTTCAACAGGTATTCTAAAAATGATAAGAGTCCAATTATCTTCAAATTCTAAACGAGGTCGTTCGTCAGCATCCAAAATATCATTAATTAAATCCTCAGGTAATCCATAATCACGTGAAACCTGTTTAATCTCCTCTTGTGTTGGCTTTATTACATTAATCCAACAGCCTTGTTCGGGTTGGGGGATTTCGATATACCCGCCAAAAGATTTAAATATTTTTATCATTATTTACCTCCTTACTCTTTTCTGTAAGGGGGTAAATAAAAAAGAAATTCCCTTACAGAAAAGCTTAATGTTTTAATTTATTACTATAAGGGTCATCTTCCATTTTATTATCATTTTAATTTTGCTTACAAAGTTAAATTTATTTTTTATAATAACAATTTTATATCTTATTTTAATTTTTTTATTTAACCCTTTAAATTAAATTTGTAAACTATACTTAGCAATTTTTCAATGAAAAAATTAACACCTTTCATCTTTTTGTTTGTTATATCTATTCAAAATTTATTTAGTCAAAATAAATATACTATAAGTGGATATGTGCGTGATGCAGCTACTGGCGAAAATCTTATAGGTGCTAACGTATATGTAAAAAATTCTACTAAAGGTGCTACTACAAACCATTATGGTTTTTATTCTTTAACGCTTACAGAAGGCATTTACAATATTGCAGCTTCATTTATAGGATATACAGAAGAAATTAAGCAAATTAATCTTAATAAAAATATCATTATAAATTTTTCTCTTAACGAAAAACCCATCACAGTGAAAGAAGTAACTGTAACGGGTGAGAAATCAGACGCTAATATAAAAAGTACAGAAGTTGGTAAATTTGAAATACCTATTGAAAAAGTTAAAATAATGCCAGCTTTTATGGGAGAAGTTGATATTTTTAAAACTATTCAACTTACTCCAGGCATACAATCAAGTGGTGAAGGTAACTCTGTATTTTATGTTAGAGGAGGAGGACCTGATCAAAATTTAATTTTACTTGATGAAGCTGTAGTGTATAATGCCTCTCATTTATTTGGTTTCTTTTCTATTTTTAATGCTGATGCTATTAAAAATATAGAACTTACCAAAGGTAGTATGCCCGCAAATTATGGAGGACGATTAGCATCTGTATTAGATATTTCGATGAAAGAAGGGAACAATAAAAATTATCAAGTAGATGGAGGAATAGGATTAATATCTTCACGCCTTACCATACAAGGGCCTATTAAAAAAGATACATCTTCCTTTATTATTTCAGCTCGCAGAACATACGCCGATATTATCATGAAACCTTTCGTAAAAAAAACGTCTCCTTTCAAAAATTCAGGATATTATTTTTATGACCTAAACGCAAAAGTAAATTATATTATCAATGATAAAGACAGAATATATCTATCGGGTTATTTCGGTCGTGATATTTTTGGGTTAAATGTTGATTCTGGAAGTTTTAAAAATAATATATCTTGGGGTAATGCTACTTCAACACTAAGATGGAATCATTTATTTAATAATAAATTATTCATGAATACTACTTTATTATACAGTGATTATAATTTCACATTTACAGCTACTCAACAACAATATGATTTTAGCTTAACGTCGGGAGTAACTGATTATGAATGCAAATCTGACTTTTCTTATCATCCATCTTCCTTACACAACATTAAATTTGGATCCGATTATATTTATCACATCTTTGCTCCAAATAGTTTCACAGCTAAAACTGGAGATGTTAACCTTGACTTAGGAGAAAAAATAAAATTATATTCTCATAATTTAGCTTTATACATAAATGATGAAATTGAATTAACATCTCGTTTAAAATTAAATACGGGAATACGATATACATTATTCCAACAAATAGGCCCTTTCAAAAGATTTATACAAGATGCTGCTTATAATATTATAGATAGTATAATATATAAAAAAGGCGAAAATATTAAAACATATTCTAACATAGAACCTCGTATTTCTGCACGTTTTTTTATTGATACCTCCTCATCCGTAAAAATAGCTTATACTCATAATTATCAATATATACACCTTGCAAGTATTTCAAATGTAAACCTACCTACAGATATCTGGGTTCCCAGCTCTTCTGTTATAAAACCACAATTTGGAATTCAATATTCATTAGGATATTATAAAAACTTCTATAACAACTATTATGAAACTTCTATAGAAATATATTATAAACAACTTAAAAATCAAATTGAATTTAGAGAGGGTGTAACTCCTGAGCAAAGTATTCATAATAATATAGATAATAACTTTACTTTTGGTAAAGGCGAATCATATGGAGTTGAAATATTTATTCAGAAAAAAGAAGGCAAAATTAATGGATGGATAGGTTATACTTTATCATGGACCACGAGACAATTTTCTGAAATAAATAATGGCAAAAAATTTTATGCTAAATACGATCGTCGACATGATATTTCTTATGTAACTAATTTTCAATTAAATAAACAATGGATTTTTTCTATTATATGGGTATATGCTACAGGTAATGCAATGACTATACCCATTTCAAGATATTTTATTGAAGGGAACATAATCAATGAATATGGTGAAAAAAATGCTTATAGAATGAAACCTTATCATCGACTTGACCTTGGTGTAACTTATTATTTTAAAAAGAAAAAAAATTTTGAATCTAATATTAATTTTTCTGTTTACAATGCTTATAATAGATATAATCCATATTACATATATTTTGAAACAAAAGGAAATATTAATGAATATTACTTAGAAACTAAAGCTAAACAAGTATCTCTCTTTCCTATGTTACCTTCAATTACTTGGAATTTTAAATTTTAATTAAAAAATTATATGGATAATTATAATTCCTTAATAATAAAAACCTTATTTATAATAATACCTATAATTTTTTTATCGTGTGAAAAAGAAATTACTGTTGATTTACCTGAACCAGAGCAGCGATTAGTTGTTGAAGGTTGGATTGAACAAGGAGATTATGCTACTGTTATTTTGACCAAAAATATGCCTTATTTTGGGAAAACAGATTCTACAACACTTGTACAAATGATAAACTTCCCAGCAACAGTTACTTTAAGCAATGGCGAAATTTCTGAAACCTTAATTAAAACTTTAAACTTCGATTACTTTCCTCCTATTATATATAGAGGAACAATCATTAAGGGCGAAATAGGAAAAACTTATTATTTAACTATAAACAGCGAGGGTAAACAATTAACAGCAAGTACTACTATACCTCCTCCTGTTAAATTCGACAGTTTACGATTTTTGTTAGATAAAAACAGCGACAGTCTTGGAACCATATGGGCAAAATTCACTGATAATCCTTCAGAAAAAAATTATTACAGAATATTTTCAAAAAGATTAAACCGCGACAAAAAAATGATACCTATTTTAGGCTCAGTTTATGATGATATTTTTTTTAATGGATTAAGTTTATCTTTCAATATATACAGAGGATATGATACTTTTACAGACATCGATGGTATAAACAATGATAAAGAATTTAGTAAATATAGATTAGGAGATACTGTAGTAATTAAATTATGTACATTAGACAAAGAACATTTCGATTTCTGGTATACTGTAGAATATGAAGTTTATTACGGAGAAAACCCTTTTGTTAATCCAATACCTATTAAAAGTAATATTAAAGGTGGTGGACTAGGAATCTGGGGAGGATATGGAGCTAATTATGATACATTAATCCTTAAATAATATAAAATAAACATATTATGGAACAAATATTTGATAAAACAAAATGCCTTATTATAGGGTCAGGTCCTGCTGGATATACAGCAGCTATTTATACAGCTCGTGCTGATTTAAAACCTATCCTATATCAAGGGTTACAGCCAGGTGGGCAACTAACCCTTACAACAGAAGTAGAAAATTTCCCAGGATATCCCAAAGGAGAACAAGGCACTAAAATAATGCAGGACTTAGAAGAACAAGCTAAAAGATTCGGCACAGACATAAGATTTGGAAGTGTTACCTCTGTTGATTTTTCTTCAAGGCCATTTAAAATACAATCTGATGATAATAAAACTATATTAGCAGAAACTGTAATAATAGCTACAGGTGCCTCAGCTAAATGGCTCGGAATTGAATCAGAAAGTAAATATATTGGTAAAGGTGTTTCTGCTTGTGCACTATGTGATGGTTTTTTCTACAAAGGACAAGACGTTGCAGTAGTTGGAGGAGGAGACACTGCAGCAGAAGAAGCCACATATTTAGCTAAGCTATGCCACAAAGTTTATCTTATACATCGTAGAGATAAAATGAGAGCATCAATGATTATGCAACATAAAGTAATAAATACAAAAAATATTGAATTAGTTTTGGAATATGTTGTAGATGAAATACTTGGTGACGAAACAGGTGTTAATAGCATAAGGATAAAATCAACCACAACAAATGAAACCAAATTAATTAATGTTACAGGTGTTTTTATTGCAATTGGGCATAAACCTAATACAGAAATTTTTAAAGGGCAAATCGAAATGGATGAAACCGGCTATATTATAACAAAACCAGGTACAACAAAAACAAGTATAGAAGGTGTGTTTGCTGCAGGTGATGCCCAAGATAAATATTATAGACAAGCTGTTACTGCTGTAGGGACAGGATGTATGGCAGCTATAGAAGCTGAAAGATTTTTATCTTCTTCTTTTTAAAACAAGGTTATTAATATAAATCACTTATTTTAAATAACTTGTCTACTCTTATCCCTTTGGGTGTCATTTTTAAAGTACAACATTCAACACAAGAGTCATGTTCAAAAAATAAAATGTAATTATTAGATAATGCTTCTTCTAAAAAGGCTTCTTTCTCTTGCATAGATATTAAAGGTTGTATATCAAAAGAAGCTATATAATGTATAGGAATATGTGCCGAAGATGGTATAAAATCGGAAGTATAAACTACA
>DAOTOD010000113.1:0-5232 GCA_035451165.1 Bacteroidales bacterium | reverse complement strand
AACAGCAGGAGATTATAATGTAACTATTACTAGTCTTGATGGATGTACAAGTACTTTTTATTGTCATTTAATTGAATCATCGCTTCCAGTAATTAATTTTTCAGATACTATAATTTGTCCTGGTCAATTATTAACTTTAGATGCTGGTAACCCAGGAAGTTCTTATATTTGGTCAACGGGAGCTAGTACCCAAATTTTAGACATAGCAGCTCCTGGAAATTATTCAATTACAGTTACTGATATTAATAATTGTTCTAATATAGCTAATTTTAAAGTTACTTTATTGCTTTACCCTGAATTAGATTTAGGAGATGATATGATTTTATGTGAAATGAAACCAATAGTTATTGATGCTGGTAATAATTATAATATTACAGAATATATATGGAATACGGGAGAAATAACACGCTCTATAAAAGTATATGATCCTGGCATATATAGTGTTACTATTACTAATGCTTGTGGGAGTAATAGTGATAGTATTTTTATAGCTGTTGATGATACTTGTAGTTGGGTAATTTTTATACCTAATGCTTTTACACCTAATGGAGATGGCGATAATGATGTATTTAGGACCTTTGGTTCAGAGAATATTATAGATTTCAATATGAAAATTTTTAATAGATGGGGCGAAATGTTATTTCAGTCAAATAATATAAATACAGGATGGAATGGTAAATATGAAGGAGAAATACAACCTAATGGCGTATATACTTATATAATAACTTTTCAAGTGCGGGGTCGTGATATAATTCAAAATCGTTTTGGTAAAGTATTGTTGCTAAGGTAGATCTATGAGAGAATTTTTGTTTACAATCCCTAAAGAATTAGTAGATTTTTTTCTTATTACTGTTTTTTCTTTGATAATAGGTTTGTCACAAAGACGTTTTCATTTATTAGCTAGTGAGGCAAAAAAACTTTTTGGGACTGATAGGACTTTTACATTTATAGGTATATTAGGATATATATTATACATAATAGATAATGGTAGTTTTTTATATTTTTTAATTGGTGGAATTATTATTTCTGTTTTTCTTGCAATATATTATTTTTTTAAAATAAAAGAAACAAAAGATTTTGGTTTAACAACCATTTTAATAGCTTTAATTACTTATTGCTTAACACCCTTATTAATTACACAGCCATTTTGGTTATTTTTATTGATAGTTGTTACAGTCTTGATATTTACTGAGCTTAAGGATTCTTTTATTGCATTTTCCTCAAAATTTGATAAAGATGAATTTTTAATATTAGGTAAATTTCTGGTAATTGCAGGTGTTATATTACCAATAGTTCCTGATGAAAGGGTAATTTCTTATTTATCTATTACACCCTATAAAGTTTGGCTTACTGTTGTTGTTATTTCAACAATATCGTATTTGAGTTATTTATTAAAGAAATTTGTTTTTAAACAGTCAGGAATTTTATTAACAGGCATCTTAGGAGGTTTATACAGTAGCACAGCTGCAACAGTTATATTAGCACGTAAAAGTAAAGAGGCAGAATGGCAAGTGAATCAATACACTGCTGCTATGATAATTGCTACAGCTATGATGTATGTTAGAATATTATTGTTAGCAGCAATATTTTATATGTCATTATTTAGAATATTATTACCTTGGTTATTTATTTTGTTTGGAGTATCAGTTGTTTTAGGAATTTTTATATTTTGTAAGAAACAATATACATATTCAAAGCAAACTACAATAAATATAGATAAAAATCCATTAGAGTTTAAAACAGCTCTTATATTCACTTTATTATTTGTTTCCTTAACTTTTATTATTTATTATTCAATAGAACGATTTGGAATTAGGGGGCTTAATATCTTATCATTTTTAGTTGGTGTTACTGATATTGATCCATTTATTTTAAATATATTTCAAGGAAACTATAATTTAAATATGCCGATTTTAGCAGCAGTTAGCATGCAAGCAATAATAAGCAATAATATTATGAAAGTTATTTATGGATGCATGTTAGGTAATAAAAAAGTTCGTAAATTATTGATAATTAGTTTTATTATAATAACTTTTATAAATTCTATAGCGTTAATTTTTATTTAAAGTTTTGTTTTAACATTCTATAATTTCTTCATTTTGTAGAGTAAGATAAATAAGATATTTTTTTTGCACTTTATAACCCATTTTGCGTAATAAATAAGCATAAGTTTCAATTTGGGTTTTATCATCACTTGAATAATGTCCTGTTTTAAAATCTATAATTGTAACTTCGTTATCCATTATTATTATTCTATCGGGGCGATAAGTATTACCGTTAGTATCTAATATGTCTTTTTCTATTATAAATTCTTGACCATTATATAATAATTTTTTTAATGTTTCATTGTTATTTATTCTTGTTAAAATAGTATTTAGATTTCTTACAATATTATCATCTAAATTATTTTTAGCAGCAAAATTTTTTATAATGTCTTCATTGTTAGTATTTTCTTTTATTAGTGAAAGAACTTTATGAATTAACTTGCCCCATTCAATAGCATCATTATTAGAGGACCAGTGTTGCTTGATTTTTATATTATAATTAGAAGGTTCTGATATTATTTTATCAATAAATATTGTGTTGTTATCATATAGGTTTTTATTATCCTTAATATATTCTGTAATTTCTCCAAACTCATATAAAAAATGTTGTTCATTATAATTATTTTTATGTTTCAAAAAATTTATAAGCATTGTTCCAAAGTTTTTAAGTACAATATTATTTTTTGATGTATCTGGGCTATAATTACTTCCAACAATATAAATAAAATTTTCTGCTCTTGTCATAGCAACATAAAAGAGATTAAGGATATCTAGCTTTTTCTTTTCCATTTCTTTTATGAAAACATCTTTATATTTTGTATTTAAAAGCTTTTTATTGCTATTAACAAAAGTTGTCATAAGTTTATTAGGATGGTTGTCATTTATATTTAACCATAAAATATCTGTTTTTTTAATTTCTTCGTAGAAAGGTAAAATAACAGCAGGGAATTGCAGCCCTTTAGCTTTATGAATGGTCATAATTCTAACTGCCTCAATTTGTTCTGGTAGTTCAATTGAAAATTTATTTTTGTTTTCTTCCCAATAAGTTAAAAAAGCATTAAGGCTATTTTTTTCTTTATTTGAAAATTCAAATACTTGTTCAAGAAAATATTGAATAAATGGATTAGGCGGATTAGCGAAATTAAAAGTTCTGATAAGCTCTTCAAAAAAATTATATACAGGTAAGGTTATAAGGTTATAAAAATTTATTAATATGTTGTTTTGAATTAAAATTTCATTGAAACTGTTTTTATTTAAGTTAGTATAGTTTAGTAAATTATTATCAACTGTTTTAATTTTATTGGATGAATATAAATATTGAAGGCAAGCTGCACATGCTATTTCATTGTTATTAGGGTCATTAATGAATTTAGCTATATTTATTAAAAATTTAACTTTGTCAGAATTTTTTATAAGCAGCGATTCGGGAGAAATGACATTTATATTGTTTTCAGTAAGGTAAGAAGCTATATCAGAAGCATTTACATTATCTCTTACAAGTATAGCTATATCTTTTAATTGAAAATTTAAATTTTTAAGTTGTTGAATTTTTTCTTTAATTTTTTGCTTTTGGGCATTTTTTATTTCAGATATTTTTAGATTAGACGGTATAAATTCTATTTCTATTTTACCGTTTAGTTGTTTATCAGGTATTTGTTGAACATCGTTATATATTATTTTATATTCATCAGATAAAAAATCTTTTAAATAATTAAATAATTCATTATTAAAATTTACAATTGTTTTACTAGAGCGATAATTTTTTGGTAAATATTTATTTTCTTTATAGTGTATTTTAAGAGTTTGTTCTCTTTGTTTGAGAATTTCATCAGTATTGCTTTTCATAAGATTAGGCAACATAATAAATTGTTCAACTTTCCCATTTCTCCACCTGTAAATAGCTTGTTTAGCATCGCCTACAATAAGATTAAAATTATTTTCAGCTAGTGAGTTTTGTATTAATGGTAAAAAGTTAAGCCATTGTAATATAGATGTATCTTGGAATTCGTCTATAAAGAAATTTTTATAATGATTACCAAGGCGTTCATAAATATAAGGAACAGATTCTTTAAGTACAATATCAGCAATTTTTTTATTAAATTCCGAAATATGGACAAAATTTTCAACTTGTTTAAGTTCTTCAAATATTTTTTCTATTTCTGAAATTAGTGCTACTTTGTGAATACTGTTTAAAAGTATTTCATAGAAATTATATATAAGTATTTCGTTAGAATAAATTTTAATTATTTCATTAGCTATAGTTTGTAACTCATTTTTTATACCATCAATAGTATTTTTAATATGTGTATCTGTTGTTTGGGCGTACCATGTTTCTGTTGAGATATTTTTTTTAATGGTTTCACTTAGTTCATTAGGTAATTTATCATTATTATTTAGTTTTGCTAGTTTAAAAAATAATCCTCCTATTCCATTTTTTTTACTGTGAAAATCATTTACTGTTAAATTGTTTGCTTCTATAATCTTACATGCTTCCGTACCTAAATTAATTAATTGTTTTTTAATTTTATTATTAAAAGCAATAATATCATTTTTTATATTTTTAAAATCTTGTAAAGATAATGTTTTTAAATCGTTCAATCTTAATTGAGCATCTTCTTTAAATATAATGGTAGCAAAACGTGTTAACTCTTGTTCTATATTCCAGTTTTTTTCATCTTCTATTAAATATAAAGAATATTCTATAAAAAAATCAGTTAAATTGTTATCTTCTCCTGCTTTATTTATTAATTGTTTAACAATTTTTTTAATAACCGTGTTTTCATCTAATTCGATGTTAAAATCATAAGATAGGAATAAATCGGAGGAAAAAAATTTTACTATTTTGTAAGCAAAACTATCGATAGTACTTATAGCAAGGTTTGAATAATTATGTAATATATGAGTTAAGGCTTTACTTGCATATTGAGGAATTTGAGAGATATTAATAGTATTATTTTCTTGTGTATTATCAATTAATTCAGGGACTATTTGGTTTATTGTTGCTATATTAGGATTTTTTAATAAAGATAGTTGTTTTAGAGTATTTATAATTCTCATTTTCATTTCATTAGCGGCTTTATTTGTAAAAGATATGGCTAATATTTTTGAAAAATTAGAGGGGTTAGTTAGTATTAACTTTATATATTCTTTAACTAAAACTGTTGTTTTACCTGACCCTGCAGAAGCT
>DAOTOD010000112.1:0-5291 GCA_035451165.1 Bacteroidales bacterium | reverse complement strand
ATTATAAATTTGAAAAAATAATTAATATTATATATTTACATTAATTGCATATGTATTAATAGTGCCATTAAAATCAATAATTATTAAAAAGCTAAAACGAATTATATTATTAAAATTAAGTATTTAAAATACTTTTATTAAGTTTTTTATTTATTATTTAGCAGTTACGGTTTATATAATGTAAAGATGAATTAAATGTTTTATATCAGAATTGGCATCTATGTGGATCATGTCAAGGAGGAGCGTGTCCATTGAGTGGATTTGTTTTCGAGTTCTATTGGGTATTCTTAAGATCAAGCTTATAGACAATATTTTAGCAATGGTTAGCAGAACTATTATTTACAGTATTACTGCTAACTTCTATGTGAGGTGTGTGAGAAAATAATTATATTTAATTATTTAAATTTTTGACTTAGTAATGAGATATGCTTGTATTTTTACACATTAAGGGAAAAAGATAAAAAAGAGAGAAAATATATATTTATAAGGCTATTTTTTTAATAGATATAGCTTTTTTTATTTTAAAATGCTATATGTAAGATTACTAAAGTAATTTATTAATAATAAAATAATTACGCCTTCTTCGAAGATTTTTGCTTTAGAAGTTTGATAATATGTGCTTGTTAGTTAAAAAATCTTTAAAAAAATATTATTAGCTTAGCATTATAGGCATTACAAGCATTAATAATTCTTCTGGAGATTCTTCGTTGTTAATTGGTAAAATTAAACCTGCTCGATTTGGAGCTGACATTTCGAATCGGATTTGTTCAGTATCAATGTTATTGAGCATTTCGATTACGAATTTCGAATTAAAACCTATTTCTATATCTTCTCCTTCGAAATTACATGTTAAACGCTCTTTTGCTGCATTAGCTAAATCAATATCTTCAGCTGTTAAAGTTAGCTCTCTACCAGTAATTTTAAAACGTACTTGATTAGTTGATTGATTTGCAAAAATTGAGACCCTTTTAAGTGAGTTAAGGAATTGTAAACGGTCAACTATTAAGATTTTAGAATTTTGCACAGGGATCACTGCTTCGTAATTAGGATATTTACCTTCTATAAGCCTGCATACAAGGTTTACATTATTAAAAGAAAAAGCTGCATTAGTTTGGTTAAATTCTATTTTTACTGGTGTTTCACAATTAGCTAGGATACTTTTTAATTGATTTAAAGGTTTTTTAGGTATGATAAATGATTCTGTTATATCAGATTTTGAACCTTTATGGTGGTATTTAACTAATTTATGAGCATCTGTTGCTACAAAAGTAATACCTTCATCACTTAATTGACAGAACACACCTGCCATTGCAGGTCTAAATTCATCTTCACCTGTAGCGAATATAGTTTTATTTATAGCTGTGACAAGAACGTCAGATGCTATTTCTGTAGAAGATGTATTTTCGAGTTGTGGCATTTTAGGAAATTCTTCGCCTTTGCTACCAGCTAGTTTAAAAACGCCTTCACCTGCAGTAATTTCTATGATTTGTTGTTCATCAACGATAAAATGTAATGGAATATCAGAAAAAGTTTTAAGAGTATCTAATAAGATTTTTGCGGGTATCGTAAAAGAACCTTCTTTTTCAGATTTTAAAAGTGTTAATTTAACAGAAATTGTTGTTTCTAAGTCAGATGCAGTAACAGTTAAGTTATTATCTTCAATTGTAAAAAGAAAATTATTAAGAATAGGTACAGAATTATTAGTTGTTAGTACACCACTTATTGATTGCAATCCTTTAAGTAAGGTAGTGCTAGAAATTATAAAATCCATAATTTAATGAATTTATGTTTGCTACAAAAATAAAAAAATATTTAAAATATTAAAATTAATTTTTCATTTATTGTTTAATTTAAAAAAGTTTAATGGTCTTAGTATTTTGTCGAAGACAAAAAATTGAATTATTACAAAATCTTTATTATTTATTAGAGCATAAAGTCTGTCTCGATCCCATATTACAGGATTACCTTTTAAATCGACTTCTCCTGTTGCTGCTTTTTTATGGAAAGTTTTAATAATATATTTATTTTGATTTATATCGGTCAAAGTAAGTATATGCCATGGAGTAGAATTAAGAATAGAATCTTTAATTTTGTTATCCATATTATTTAAAAAACTTTCAAATTTGACATTATTAAAAGAACCTAAATATTCCATAATTTTTAGTGTATCTACATCTTCAATAATTTTATGATTATTTAGTTGATAAAGTTCAAATTTTTTATTGTTAAGATTATTTAGTATCCATGATTCATTGGGGTTATCAGGGAATTCTAATGTGATAGTTTTAATATTAGCAAGTTTGTGGTTAAAGATAGTATGGTCGCGCCAGTCTTCTTCTTTTGTTGAATACCTGGTATATAAAAATCCATTGAATCCTTTTATTTGTACTATATATGGATGTTTTGCACCTTGCATAAGCATATATGTTCCTAAATTATCTTTAGTGGCATCTCCAACATAATATATTTTAGTTAATTTTTCATAAGGGAACCATTTAAATTTGTCGTTAATAAAAATTCTATATACCTGTTGATATATTTCTACTTTTATTCCTATAGCAGCCATTCTACGAATTACATTATTGTGTTCTGCTTTAGCTACTTTAGCTTTAGCGTCTAATGATATTAGAGTTTTAAGTAATATATTTACTAGATCGGTGTTAGCTATGTATGTTTGATTAAGTATCCAGTACCCCGGTTGTTTTTTAGTTAATACAATTTTATTGTTTTCTTTATCAGTTAAAAATATTTTTGTTACTGACGATGAATCTTTTATAGCAAAGTTACTTTCATATTTGTTAAGAGTGCTTCGATTATCTGATAGGTATAGAATTATAGTAGTTAAAATTAATAATAATATAATTAAAATAATGATAGTGTTTTTGTTTTTGTTCATGTTTTGTTAGTTAAATTTTTAATTTATTAATGTTTTTGGTATTTATATTTTCTTATAAAATTTTGTATTATGCCAGCAATTATAATAATTAATACAGGCAAAGCCACATTTAGTATTTGTATATAAAGTTGATTTTTAGTAATTTTTAGTGTGTCAAGTAGTCTTAGTTTGAAGGTTTTAGATGAGCGTAAAAGTATTAATCCTGAGTTATCGGTAAGATAATTGATACAATTGAGTATAAATTCATTATTGCCAAAAGTTTGCCCTGTCCATTTATCATATCCTAGAGGTAAAGGTTGACCATCACTAAATCTTATTTGGTTTTTTATTATGTCTCCATCTGATATAACTATCATAGAAGTATATTGACTTTGTTCTATAAAGTTAAAATCAGGATTATTGCTTAATTCGGGAGGTATTAAATTTTTAAAAGCAGAGTTAAAAGTTCCTTCAAGTAAAACAGCTATAGGTAAATATGGATTATTGAATAATTTTTCGTCAGGTTTGCGGTATAAGATTCTTAAATTAATGTTAACAGGAGCATTAATTTTTCTTGAATACTTAGAGGTAGTAAGCAAAATAGTTTTTTTGACATTTTTAATTCCTATTGTATCTATTGAGCTGATAAATTCTGTTTTAATAGCATTTAGATTATTTACTATAGGGTGCTTAGACTTGGGCCTAATAATAGGAGAGTAATACCAAGGTAAGTTAGCATATTTTTTTTCTCCTCCTATAGATATTACTGGTGCAGGTATCGGGAGAGCATCTAAATCCATTATCAGGTTATTACCTAATCTAACACCGTATTTAAAAAGCATATCATCAATGTTAAGATCTAGATTGAAAGCTATAGTTTGAGGTGATACCCTTAAGCTATCCATATTAGCATAAACGGGGTCTATTAACCATAATACTTTTCCACCTCTCATTATAAATTGATCAATAAGATATTTATCCCACCTATTAAAGGCAGAATCAGGCTTTGCAATTATAATAACTTGGTATTTATTGATAAAATGACTAATAGAAGAATCTTTATTTTTATAAACACGTTGGGCTAATGAATTTAATTTACCATTTAATTTTACTCGTTCAACTTCGTAATATTCTTGTAAGGAATTAGTTATACTTGCAGTTTCTATAGCACTAAGTTCTCCATGCCCTTCTACAAAAGCAATTTTGGGTTTATTTTTAGATATTAATTTATATAAAGCATTAGTAATATTATATTCGAGCAATTGTATTGAGTTGTTTAAGATTTCTTCATCAAATGTGTTAGTTTGCATATTTAGTAACTGGATAGGAATTTCTTTGTTCTTGTAAAATGCAGTTGCAGCTGGGAATATAATTTGTTGTGTTTTACCTGTTTTTGTGGGTATAGTTATATATATAGGTATTAATTTTTTATTTTCGATAAGTTGTTTGTATAAATTTTTTATAGTTTGTGGATCATTGTCAGATGAAGGATTGACAAATTTGTATTCTATATTTTTGTTATATGCCCTATATTCATCGAGTAATTCTTTTGTTTCATTTCTTAGTTTTTTAAACCCAGCAGGCAGGTCACCTTCTAAATAAACTGTAAATGTAACAATATCATCTATTTGATTTAAAATAACTTTAGTAGTTTTTGATAGTGAGTATCTTTTACCTTCGGTTAGATCAATACGTAAGAATAAGTAATAACTTATTATATTTATGAAAATTATTATAATTAAACTTCTTATAAGTTCTTTTAAATGTTGTTGTTTAGTATTTTTATGTTTCATTGTTTTTAATGGCTCCATTTTCTTTTTTCTATTGAAATTTTTGTTAAGATAATAAAAAGACTTATAAAGCTTAAGTAGTATATAATATCTCTTGTATCTATAACGCCACGGCTCATAGATGTATAATGTGTATTTATTCCTAACGATTTAACTAAAAGGTCAGCCTTACCGAACATTTGATATATGAGGTCAAATCCTATATAACTAAAGCCGCATAAGAATACAGATAGTATAAAAGCAACTATTTGATTGTCGGTAAAAGAAGAGCAAAAAATCCCAATAGCTACAAAAGTAGCACTTAAAAATAATAAGCCTATATAAGAACCCCATGTAGCTCCTATATCCACTCCGGGTGGTAAGGCAAATATGTTTATGGTAATAAAATATATAAGAGTTGGCAATAATGAAAAAAATACTAAAAATAAACTTGCAAAAAATTTAGCAAGTATAATTTTCAAATCAGTTAATGGTTTAGTAAGTATAATTTCAACAGTACCTGTTTTTTTTTCTTCAGCGAAAGATCGCATCGTAATAGCAGGTATGAGAAACAAAAATACAAAAGGAGCTAACATAAAAAAACCGTCAAGTCCAGCATATCCGTAGTTAATAATATTAAAGTCGGT
>DAOTOD010000111.1:0-5295 GCA_035451165.1 Bacteroidales bacterium | reverse complement strand
TTTCCCCAAGTAAAACCTAGAATAATACCTAATAATGCTCCTATAATAACATCGGCAGGATAATGTACTCCTAAATAAATGCGACTATAACAAATAATAATACCCCAAAAAATCATTAATATTTTTATCCAAAATTTTTTAATGTTAAGTATAATAATTAAAAATGTTATTAGCCCAAAATAATTTGCAGCATGTGAGGATACAAAGCCAAATTTTCCTCCACATTTACCATTAACAATATGTACTAAATTTGCTAATTGTGGGTTATGGCAAGGCCGTAAACGCATAAATGTTTCTTTTAATAATACAGATATTTGATCAGTAGATGTTATAAGTAAGCCAACAAAAATTATTATCCAAATAGATTTTATATTATATTGTTTTACAATAAAATATGCAAATAATATAAAAATAGGTAGCCATGTAGTACCTTTATTTATATAGTACATTATATAATCAAATACTGGTGAATGAAAATTGTTTAGTATTAAGAAAGTTTCTTTGTCAATATGCTTAAGAAAATCAATCATTGTTTTTAAGTTTGATTGTTAAGTGCTTCCCAAATAATATTTTTTAAATTTTCTAAACCTTGTTTCTTCCACGATGAGATAAAAACATGTGGTATCGTAGGGAGTTGTTTCTCTATAGCTTTGATATAATTATTATCAACTAAATCGCATTTAGATATAGCTAATATTCTTTTTTTATCGAGTAATTCAGGGTTATATTGTTTAAGTTCATTAACTAATATTTGATATTCTTTGGATATATTGTTAGTATTAATTGGGATTAAAAATAGCAATACTGAATTACGTTCTATATGTCGTAAAAATCTTAGTCCTAAGCCTTTACCTTTATAAGCTCCTTCAATAATTCCTGGTATATCAGCCATTATAAAAGATTTATGATCTTTAAAGCCTACAATACCTAAATTAGGTGTTAATGTAGTAAATGGATAATCTGCTATTTCAGGTTTTGCAGCTGATAATACGGAGAGTAAGGTAGATTTACCAGCATTAGGGAAACCGACCAAACCAACGTCTGCTAGTATTTTGAGTTCTATAATTTTCCATGCTTCAGAGCCTGGTTCACCTGGTTGAGCATATCGTGGAGTTTGATTTGTTGATGATTTAAAATTATAATTACCTAGCCCCCCTCTGCCTCCTTTTAAAATAACATAGCTTTCTCCATCTTTAGTTATTTCACATTCAATTTCACCAGTTGTGGCATCTTTAACTATTGTTCCTAAAGGGACATCAATGATTGCGTTTTTACCATTAGCACCTGTTTTTAAATTTGAACTACCATTTTTACCATCTTCAGCAAAAATATGTTTAGTATATTTAAGATGTAAAAGGGTCCATAATTGTGCATTACCTCTTACAATAACGTCTCCTCCTTTACCACCATCGCCTCCGTCAGGTCCTCCTTTTGGTACATATTTGTAATGTGCTAAATGTTTCGAACCTGCTCCTCCTTTACCAGAGCGGCAAAATATTTTAACATAATCAACAAAATTAGAACCTCCCATCTTTATTTATATTTATAGAATATTTTTAGGATAATTTTTAATGTTTAAAATTAAACAATTAAGAATAATATATTATTTGTAGTTATCTATAATTTTACAAATAGAATTAAATATGTCTTCGATTTTACCTATGCCTTTTATACTATGAAGTTTATTTTGTTTTAAATAATAATTAAGTATTGGTTCTGTTTGATTTTTGTATGTAATAATCCTATGTTTAATAATTTCAGGAGTATCGTCAGATCGTTTAGCTATAGAAGCTCTTATAAGCATTCTTTTAATAAGTTCTTCTTCAGGAGTGTCAATAAAAATAGCTAAAGAAATAGATCTATTCTTACTTTGTAACAAATTATCTAAAGTAATAGCTTGATTATAGTTTCTGGGGAATCCATCAAAAATTATCCCTTGTTCGTGTTTAATATCATTAATGGTTATTTCTATAATGTCAAAAACTATTTCGTCGGGGACTAATAATCCCTTATCAATAAAACTTTTGGCTTTAATTCCTATTTCACTTTGTTTATTTATTTCTTTTCTAAAAATATCGCCAGTAGAAATGTGAATAAGATTATATTTATTTTTAATTTTTTCAGATTGTGTACCTTTTCCTGCACCAGGAGGGCCTAGTAATGTAATATTTAATGTTTTGTGAGTCATTTATTCTTCCTTTAATTTATATACATCTGGCAAATTTCTTCCTTGTCCGTCATAATCTAATCCATAACCTACTATAAAATAATTAGGTATTTCGATACCAATGTAATCAATTATAAAATTTTTTTTAAAAGCACTTGGTTTAAAAAACATTGTACCAACTTTAATACTAGCTGGATTTTTTTCTATTAATTTATTGATAATGTAGTCTATAGTTAGGCCGGAGTCGATAATGTCTTCTAAAATAATTATATTTCTATTTTTAACAATATTTTCAAGTCCTATTATTTCTTTAACTTGTTTTGTTGAATGTATACCTGAATATGAAGAAAGTCTTAAAAAAGTTATTTCACAAGGTATTGTAATTTTTTTTAATAAATCTGCTGCAAACATAAAAGTACCATTTAAAACTCCTATAAATAATGGAGTTAATTCAGCTAATTCACGATTCATTTTAGCAGCCATGCGGCTTATAGCAGTTTCTATTTCTCCATTAGGTATAAATAATTCGAATTCTCTGTCTTTTATTTTAATAGTTTTCATTAAAAATTCTTTTTTAAAATAAGCTGCTAATTTACAAATATTAAATATATGGTAATGTTTTTAAACATAAAAAATTATTTAAATTTTATTATTAAAAATTTGTGAAATAGAATAATAAAAAAGATGAATATAAAGGAGGACCAATAAATATAATTTTTTTAAATTAATCTCTGAGTGTAAATTTTAAAAAATATAGTTTTAAGTCAAAATATTTTTTAAAACCGTTTTTTTATTTAAAAAAAATATTTTAATTTTGCACAATCAGTTAAACTAATTGGTTAAATCAAATGGATAATTTATTAACACATTCATTATCAAATACAGAAGTAAAAATTTTAGATGCTGCTAAAAAAATTTTTATTAAAAAAGGTTTTGATGGGGCAAGTATGCAAGATATTGCAAAAGAAGCGGGCATTAATAAATCATTATTATTATTTTCGTAAAAAGGAATTTTTATTTCAAACTATTTTTAAATAAGCACTTCTAGATTTTATCCCTAATATAATGCAAATTATGATGTCGAATGAGCCTTTCTCAATAAAAATTAAATTATTTGTCGAAAATTACATAGATATATTAACTTAGCATCCACATATACCTATATTCATATTACATGAATTATCAAGACGTCCTGAAAATTTGGCTTCAATAATAAAATCAATGGGAGCAAATCCTCACTTGCTATTATCTGTATTTGAAAAAGAAATAAAAGAAGCAGGAGGTGAATATTATCCCGTTCAACATTTCATTATTAATATGCTTGCTATGTGTATATTTCCTATAGTAGCCAAGACAATTATTACTTCTTTTCTTTTTAATGAGAATGAAGATGAGTACAATAAATTTATCTCTGAACGTAAACAACAAGTTTATGAATTTATAATGAAAGCTTTAAAATTATGAATAGAAAATATTTAGTGTTGATAATAGTTACTTTTGTTGTTTTTTTTAAGAATAGCTTTTCACAAAGTGATACTATTTCATTCAACTTACTTTTACAAGGTTTAGAACAAAATTATAAACTTAAGGATAATGCTTTAAATACAGATTCTGTTTTTAAAATTAGAAAAGAAATTAATAATATATCATATTTACCTCAATTAAATTTAATATCACAAGCAACATATCAAAGTGATGTAACACAATTGCCAGTAACAATTCCTAACATTAATATTCCTATGCTTGATAAAGATCAATATAAAGTAGCTTTAGAAGTTAATCAGTTAATATATGATGGCTCTATAACTAAGATAAAAAATAAACGAGATGCTGTAGCAGCTGAATTGGAAGCAGTTCAATCTAAAATAAATTTGACAAATTTGAAAGACATTTTAAATAAATGGGTTTACCTTTATTTGATTAATAATAAAATAAAAGAACAACTTGAAATACAAAAGAGTACACTTGTTGAAAAACAAAGAGAAATAGAGCAGTTAATAAATAATGGATTAGCAACAGCGTCTGATTTAGATATTTTAAAAGTTGAAGTATTAAAAATTGAGCAACAAATAGATGCTATTGATAATACATGCCAAAGTATTGCTGCAAATATTGAAATTATTACAACTTTTAGAATAAATGGTAAAATTTTAACTTATGAAAACGAAAACTTTGTTATTTCAGATACCATTAATAGAGTTGAATTAATAATGTATGAAAAAAAGAAAAATATAACATTTTTAAATGCTGAATTAGTTAATCAATTAAGATTACCACAATTGTTTGCTTTTGGGCAAACTGGGTATGGGAAACCAGGCTTAAATATGCTTACTGACGAATTTGATACTTATTATTTAGTAGGTGTTAAAATGGTTTGGAATATTTATGATTGGAATAAAAGTTTTAAAGAGAAAAAAATAGCTGCTATAAACCAAAAATCAATTGATAATGAATGTGAATTATTTAAACAAAATATTAAAATCCAAGCTAATGAATTAATTGCATCGATTCAAAAAACAGAACGTTTAATTGAAAAAGATTATAAAATCATTGAACTACGAGATAATATTCTTAAATCAACTAGTGCTAAGCTAATTAATGGAACAGCAAAAACATCAGATTATATAAATGATTTGAATTTTAAAACACAGGTTTTGATTGATTTAGAAAAACATAAAATTGAAAAACAATATTATATACAATCATATAAGATATTAATGGGTTTAAAATATTAAATTATGAAGAATATAAAATTTATTGGTTTTGTTTTTATAGCTTCTTTTATATCTTGCTCTAATAATGATAATGCTCCTGATGCATATGGACAATTTGAAGCTACAGAAGTTATTATATCAGCTATGGCTCAAGGAACACTTTTAAAATTTGATATTAAAGAAGGTCAAAAGTATGATTCAGCTGCTATTCTTGGTTATATTGATACAACTTCATTGTATTTACAAAAAGAACGACTAAAAGCTCAACGTAAAGTAATATCTTCTAAATATTTAAATATCATAACACAAATAGATGTGTTAAATCAGCAAAAAAAGAATTTATTGAAAGATAAAGCTCGTTTTACAAAACTAGTAAATGAGAATGCTGCAACCCAAAAACAATTAGATGATATA